>DSCZ01000322.1 GCA_011048855.1 Desulfobacteraceae bacterium
CTTATACGGTTTTCGGGCGGTTCGGCGGTCCCAGAGGCCGCTGCATGGTTGAAGTTGGGTATAGAAAAAGATTTTGAATTTCCGCTTTTCACCATAAATGTCTTGGGCGAATAAAATGAAAATTCAACCCGGTGGATTGATGACAGGCTCGACGCTTTGTCCATTGGTGGTAATTGCAGGCGTTATATTTCAAATTCTTATGTGGTCTTTTTCGATTGATGGCGCGATGGCTCAGGACGCGGCCCCGGCACAAGGCTTGTGCCTGGATATTTCCGATGCCCCGCTCGACAGCCAACTACAGGCGGCACCGACGGAGGGGATGGCCCGAGTGGGTTCGGGCGCATCCGCGTCTATAAACGGCGAAGAACTTCACGCCGGCGCCGCGATGTACCAGGCCCAGTATTCCACTGACGGGTGGACCGGCGATGTGAAAGCTTATGTAATCGACGATGCGAGCGCCGGTTTATTGAGGGATACGCCGCTATGGAGTGCTGCGGGGCTGCTCGATGCCCTAAACTGGGACACAGGTCGTTTGATTGCCACATACGACGGAGTCAAAGGAGTGCCGTTTCGTTTTTCGGAACTCACAGACGAGCAGAAATCCACCCTGGACCCGGACAGGGCTGGAGATGATACAATCGCTGTAGAACGGCTCGAATACCTTCGGGGAAATAAAGCAAAAGAGATTTCAAATGACGGGTATTTTCGAAACAGGTCTTCAGTGCTGGGAGACATCGTCCATTCTTCCCCCACCTATCATGGCGGTGTTATTTATGTGGGCGCCAACGACGGGCTGATGCATGCGCTGGATGCCGCCGACGGTAAAGAACTGTTTGCGTATTTACCTGGTCTGATTTTTCACAACCTACGGGAGTTGACCTCTCCATCATATGAGCATCTGTATTTTGTCGATTTGACACCGGCCGTGAGAGATATCGGAAGCGGCATCTTTCTTGTGGGAGGTCTCGGCAGGGGCGGCAGGGGTTATTACTGCCTGGATGTTTCCGATCCATTTTCGGTTTATTCTGAGTCAGTGCTTGCAGAGAAGGTCATATGGGAATTTCCTAGTTTATCCTCTACGAAAAAGGATGGGCGGGATATCGGATATACTTACAGCGTTCCATCTATAGTAGATTCAAAAGAAGGATGGATCGTTGTTTTTGGGAACGGGTACAGCAGCCCCAACGAAAATGCCGTGCTTTTTGTCCTGGATTTGACCAGCGGGACATGCATCGCCCGGATCGACACCGGCGTCGGAGTATGTAACGGGCTGTCCACTCCGATTGTTGTGGATACCAACGACGACGGCAAAGCTGATTACGTCTATGCCGGAGATCTCAAGGGAAACCTCTGGAAGTTCGATCTAACGGCTTCCGATGCGTCGAAATGGGACGTGGCATACAGGGACGGAAGCAGCCCCAAACCTTTGTTTCAGGCGAAGGATGAAAAAGGGAATCCTCAACCTGTTACAACGCGCCCGGACGTTATGTGCCATTGTTCGAAGTCAATGCCCGGCTACATCATCGTTTTCGCTACTGGAAAGTACCTCGGAAACACAGATTTCAGCGATTTTTCCACCCAGACTATTTACGGAATCTGGGATTACGGGGACGACGAAGACGATTCTGAATGTCTGGGCTCATTCGAAAGGTCCGCTTCACAGAAGCTTTCCAACCAGCCGGAAACGGTCGCTTTACTTGAACAGGTGGAAATTTATTATGAAATGACAGGGGGGCGTTATCTTCGGGTTCTCTCCGATTATGAACCCCTCTGGAAAACCGAAAAGGACGAGGACATGGGGGGGGAACCAAATCCTTCTTCTTCGGTGCCGAATCATGTGGGTTGGTTTTTCGACCTTCCTCTTCCCGGGGAAAGAGTCGTGAGGGATGTCATGATCAGGGACGGCAAGGCCTTCGTGGTCAGCAATGTTCCGAAAAGTTCTCCTTGCTCTGCAGACGGAGATTCCGTCGTTCACGAAATAAATGCGTGCACAGGCGGGAGGATGACGGTCACGCAGTTCGACATCACAGGAGACGGTGTGATCGACGCGGATGATATGGTCGATATTCCAGATCCTGACAACCCCGGAGGAATCATCAATGTTGTTCCTGCCGGCGTCGCGTTTCCGTCGATGCTGTATGCTCCCAGTATACTCCGGATGCCGGATTCGACCGAGATGAACTATTTCAGCTCCGTCACCGGCAGCAATGTCACTATCAGGGTAACCGGTGAGAGAAGAGGAATCTACTACTGGCGGCATCTGGATTGAAGCCTGGATTTTCTAACTTTCCATTAAGAAATTTTGATGTCCGTGGTGATGTCCTAAAGTGGTCGACTCCATATGGATAATGGAGTAATATAAAAAATCAAATTATAGACCATGACGGTTCATCGGCCGATCAACGTCACCCGGGTAAGTCTGCAGCTGGAATCGGGCCGGGAACAGGAACCGCCGATATTATCAACCAGCTTCCATCAGGTATTTCCGGACGGAAACCAACCAGGTTCATGCATGCTGGATGAACTCCACATAAGCGATTTTGCGATCATCACCGATTTGAAGCTTTCCTTGAAGCCGGGCTTGAACACTTTAACCGGTGAGACAGGGGCCGGAAAATCGATCATCATCAATGCCATGAATTTATTGCTCGGCGGAAGGGCCTCATCCGACCTGATACGCACGGGTTGCAAGGAGGCCCGGGTCGGGGCTCTGTTTTCAATTTCGGAACAGGGTGCTGTGGCTGCGGTTCTCGAAGAAATGGGTTGTACAGGTGACGGTGAGTTGCTGATTCAAAGGACAATCAATCGTGAGGGCCGTAACAAAGTCTTTATAAACGGATCCATTGCAACGCTTTCAATGCTTTCGAAAATCGGCGGTATGCTGATCAATATTTCAGGCCAGCATGAAAACCAGGTGTTGCTTCGTCCGGACAACCATCTTTTTCTTCTGGATGAATTCGGCAGGCTTTCGGATCGTCGTGAAATGGTGAAGGAGATGTACGAAAGCGCCGCTGCGGTGGAAGCCGAGATGAACGAGCTGAAGACATTGATCAAGGAGGGGGAAGTCGGTCGGGATCTGGCGATGTTCCAGATACGCGAGATCGATGCGGCCAACCTCCAGCCCGACGAGGACGAACAGTTGGCTGAGGAGCGCAGGCGGCTTCAGCATGCAGAAGAGCTGCTGGCTGCATTGGCTGAGGCTTACGATCTTCTCTATGAAAGCGACGGTTCGGTGGTTTCCAGGCTTTCTCAAAGTTCGAGGAAGGTGGCCAGGGCATCGGAAATCGACGGCCGACTGACCCGGCTGCATGAAAGCCTTGAGGAGTTCCAGGCCGGGATTGAAGACATTGCTTTTGCGTTGAGGGATGCTCGAAGGAAGGTGGAAAACGACCCGGGACGCCTGGCTGAGGTCGAAGAACGAATTGCTGTTTTAAACGAAATGAAGCGCAAATACGGAGGTTCGATCGCTTCGGTTCTTTCCTCCCGTGAACAGACCGCGGCACGTCTGTTCGACGCAGAAGAACTGCAGCGTCGTTTGAAAGCGGCGCAGGAAAGGCTGGAAACCCTTGCTGAAAGTATGCGGAAAGAAGCGGCGGCTCTTTCGACTGCAAGGCGCGAGTCGGCTGCCCGTCTGGAAGCTTTGGTTGAAAGGGAGCTTGCCCAGCTTCACATGGAAAACACCCGTTTTCGTGTTTCAGTGCAGGTTCATGGTGAGCGCATTGGGCCCGACGGCATGGAGCGGGTGGAATTTTTTATTTCGACAAACGTCGGAGAAGAAATGAAACCGCTTGCAAAGATCGCTTCCGGAGGTGAATTGTCCCGCCTGATGCTGTCGCTCAAAAAGATTCTTGCGGGCACCGCATCGGTGGAGACGTTGATTTTCGACGAGGTGGATTCGGGTATAAGCGGTGCAACGGCCGAGGTTGTCGGGGAAAAGCTGAGGGGCCTGGCGGCGTACCATCAAATTCTTTGCATCACGCATCTGCCACAGATAGCAAGCCAGGCGGAGACGCACTTCCTGGTCAAAAAAGCGGTCGCAGGTGGGCGCACACGAACTGCAATCACCGAACTGGACAGAAATGAGCGGGTGACGGAAATAGCACGCATGCTTGCCGGCAGAGAAATCACCGAGGGTGCTGTCACGCGGGCACGTGAAATGCTTTCATGATTCTCTTCCGGTTTGTCGGACACTCCCGGTACCAGATCAAAAAGCCCCGGCCGGGCCGTTGTTTTTCAGGGCTTGTAGCGAATGGAGAGTCCCGGCTCGAAGATCAGCCCTTCCTCCGGCTCGGCAATCGATGTCTGAGGCCCCGGCAAGGTGACCATTAGTTTTCCGAGCACGGCTCCCGGGACGGTCAATGTTCTGCCTTCCATGGTTTCGATCCGTGTCCCTTCGTTCAGTACTTCGAAGCGGCTGCCTTTTTTCACCCCTATATCTGTGCCCGCATTTATGACAGCTCTATTCTCCTCAAATGATAATATCCTGCCTTTCCACCTGTGACGGTCCATTTCTTCGACCAGTTCATTGATCTGCCGCGGAACAATATCGGAGATTATGCGGCCGGCGAATCTGTCAAGAAGTTCGCGGTCGGTACTCATTTCCGCGTCAATCAATTTGATGGTTTCCTCTTCTATTGAGGCGGTGCTGAACAGTATCGTTCCGCTGGCTACATCGAGAGCGGTAATCCGCACCGGGATAGAGAATAAGATGGACTGTGATTTGAACGGCCAGATGCCCGTGGTCCTGGGAGTGCTCTCAACAGGGCTCAATACCATGGTGACAATTGTGCTGATACCTTTCTCATCACAGTAGTCCAGAATCTCCACGGGTGCCGCTATCCGTAGGTCGAGTCCTCGGCCCGCTCCGGTCCAATCTACGCCCTGAGGGGGATGCTGGATTATGAAACGGGAATTTTTTTCGAAAGAATTTCTCATCACCTCTGCAATACCAGCAGCGGTTTTCGGGCTGTAGCCCGCTTGGTCGACCGGATCGAAGACCATGATCCTCTTTTTTAAATGGGCCGTGCGCGGTTTCATCTTTGTGATCAGAGAGGCGGGGGATAATTTTTCCCCGGCCGATTTGATCATTCCACAGCCTGAAAACACCCCGCTGCAGGAGACGATAAAAAGCAACAGAACAAATTTTGAATAGCGAATAAAATACATATGCAGCCTCGTCGATAATTGATATCAGAAAATGATATCGAAAGAGCAGAATTTTCCTGTCCAGGGTTCTTCCCGTTCATGTACCCCGGTGACGTTGGCTCCGGGCGGGCCCTGACGACACCATTTGGCTACCCGATGAACCGCATCGGCGTCTCCTTCCAGGAGCGTTTCCACTTTCCCGTCAGCCCGGTTTTTCACCCATCCGAAAACTCCGGCGGAAACAGCCTGGCGCCGGGTGGAATCCCTGAACCAAACACCCTGAACTCGGCCTTCGATAATCAAATTCAACCGCTTTTTTTCCATATTATTCTCCCCTGTTTTTACTCACAGGTTTTCCGCCGGAGACCATCTCCAGAAATGCCTTTTCATCGAGTATTTCAATGTTCAGTTCAGTGGCTTTTCGCAGCTTGGAGCCGGGAGAGGCGCCGGCTACAACGTAATCAGTTGACTTCCCGACCGTAGAGGCCAGTTTACCTCCTTTTGATGTGATAACATCCCTCGCCTCCGACCGTGTCATTGATTCGAGCGAACCGGTTAAGACGAATGTCTTTCCGTCAAGGTGGGATGACGGTATGCCTGCGGGGGGTTCATATGAAATCCCTTTTTCCAACAACCGCTGCAGGTTTCGCCGGTTCGACCCATCGGCGAAATAAGAGACGATCTGCTCGGCGATTTGAGGGCCGATCCCATGAACACCGGTCAGTTCCTCCTCCGTGGCTTCCTGCAGACGTTCTATGCTTCCATACTGCCTGGCCAGGATATCGGCGGTGTGTTCTCCTACATGTCGAATGCCCAGCGCATAAATTAGTCTGGCAAGGGTCGGTTGTTTACTTCGCTCGATGGCTTGGAGGAGGTTTTCGGCGGATTTTTCGGCCATTCTTTCGAGCCCGAGGATATCTTTCTTTCGAAGATTGTAGAGATCGGGCGGGTCCTTTATCACCCCTCTGTCTATCATTTGCAGAAGCGTCTTCTCACCAAGGCCGTCGATGTCCATGGCCGCTTTGGATACAAAATGTTTAAACTGTTCCCTCACCTGGGCGGGGCATAATGGATTCGGGCATCTCAACACAGCTTCCTGGTTTTTCCTGACAGCGAGGGTTCCGCACACCGGGCAGCGATCCGGCATCACAAAGGGTTTTTCGACGCCGGTTCTTTTCGAAGTGACCACAGCCACCACCTCGGGGATGACATCTCCCGCACGTTGAACGAGAACGGTGTCACGTTCACGGATGTCTTTCTTACGTATTTCATCTTCATTGTGCAGGGTGGCACGTTTTACCAGGACCCCTCCCACTGTAACCGGTTCCAGATGGGCAACCGGGGTCATTGCACCAGTCCGGCCCACCTGTACGTCTATTTTGAGTATCCTGGTAGTTTCACGGCTGGGAGCGAACTTATACGCGAGCGCCCATCGCGGGCTCCTGGAGATCTGGCCCAGCCTCCTCTGCAGTTCTAAATCATCAACTTTTATCACCGCACCGTCGATCTCGTAGGGCAGGGAATCACGGATTTTTTCCAGCTTATGGCAGTAGTTTATCACCTCATCCAGGCTCTCACATGTCTCCATCATACCGGCGTTGATACGAAGGCCCCACCGCTGCAGAGCCCTCATAACTTCAGCCTGGCTTGAAAATCCGGTGCCCTGAGCGGTTCCGACTCCATAACAGAACATTGTCAAACGGCGTTTTGCAGTGACTCTGAAGTCCAGTTGCCGCAGAGAACCGGCCGCGGCGTTCCTGGGGTTTGCGAAAGGCGCCTCCCCTTTGGCCGGCCTGTCGCGATTAAGTGATTCGAACTCATCCTTTTCCATGTAGATTTCCCCCCGGACTTCCAGTAGCTCCGGTACAGGGCCGACTTCAGGATGGTCCTTGAGTTCAATCGGTACGGCAAGGATCGTTCTGACATTGGCGGTGACATTTTCTCCGACGGAGCCGTCCCCACGTGTCGCGGCGGTGGTCAACCTACGGTTCTTATAGATCAATTCAACCGCCAGGCCGTCTATTTTAGGCTCTACGCCGTATGCAGGTGAATCCTCAGTGCCGAGGAATCGCCGTATTCGTGCGTCGAATTCAATTATTTCCGAATCACTGAAGGAATTCTGGAGGCTCAGCATCGGAATCCTGTGACGCACCGGCGCAAATGTCTTGAGCGGGGCCGCGCCTACCTGCCGGGTCGGGGAGTCCGGTGTCACAAGTTGGGGGTGAGCCTCTTCCAACTGTTGAAGCCGGCGGAACAGCCTGTCGTATTCGGCGTCCGTTATCTCCGGAGCGTCCATCGTATAATATTTCGTGTTATGATAACGGATCTGTTCCCGAAGGCTTTCGATTTCTTGACGCGGGTCGGTCATTGAATCAACATCTCCTGAAATCTGGTCATTGTGCAACGGCAGCAAGTTCAATTATCACCGAACCGGCGGCCTCTGATGCTTCTGTCAATCGGGGATCGGAAAAACCAGGCCGCCAACCGGCCGGGGAGAGTTCATCTGATACCACAAGCAGGGCGGCAAGTGCAACAGATCTGTATATCGCAACGCTCATCAAGGCGGAAAGCTCCATTTCGACAGCCAGTGCGCCCAGGGTGCGATAGGCCCGGATTTTGGAAGGTGTTTCCCGGTAAAGTGCATCGGTCGTCCATATCGGACCCTTGGCGGCAGTCATTTGTTTTTTTTCGAGTGCGGCTTCGAGCCTTGAAAACAAAAAACCGTCAGATGCAGGTTCTATGATGCCGTTCGTGTAGAGACGGGAGATCCCTTCTTCCGGAAAAGCTTTAGAAGGAATGATCATGTCGCCGATTGAAAGACGGGGGTCCAGGGATCCGCACCACCCCAGAACCCATATCCTTTCAGCCCCGAGCGCTATCAGCTTTTCAATGCCGATTACCGCATGGGGGGCGCCGAAAAACGGTCCACAAATGGATATATGGCCGCCGTTGGAAGAGGAAGCATCGTAGAAGTTATACAGATGAGCTTCACTGAAAGCGATTTTCCGGGCGGAAATCATGCTGGTTATGCGATCGAGCTGCGAGCGGACCATAACCATTACCGCGTCAGGCGCGGCTGGAGGATCACGCCGGTTTTTTTTCGGGCGTATCAAGCCTTCTTCAGTCTTTTTCATCGCGTCTTGTCCGGTTCCGGCATTGTTTAAAATCAGAGGCGCTCCCGGTTTCAGTTTTTTTGTGGCTTCAGTTTTTGGCCATAAAAGGAAGCTGTCATGCCCGGCGTGGCATTTCAAACTGAAACAGGTGAAAGGCAAGCCGGAACACTACGTTGCACGATAGCATTTTTTTGATGGGAGCCGCTACCAACTTTTACGAATGAGGATTTTTCGGATTTCTTCTTCCACTTTACGTTCGACCAGAATCATTTTCCGTGCCCGTGCCTTTTCGATTTTAGCAGCCAGCGTTTCCAGGTCAGCCGGCTTCTCTACGAAATCCATCGCACCGAGGCGCATGGCTTCCACACCTTTTTCGATGGTTCCATGACCTGTGAGCAGGATAACCTGGAGTTCCGGCCGGTTTTTTTTGATTCGCTTCAAGGCCTCCAGTCCGTCCATTTCAGGCATCATCAGGTCGAGTATGATAACGTCGAAACTCTCTTTTTTCAGGACATCAAGCGCCGCGAGTGCGGAGGAGGAGGTTTTAACCTCCATGCCTCGGATTTTCATGCGTTCTCCGAGTATGTCCAGGAATTCTTCTTCATCATCAACCAGAAGGACCTTTGCACTCATTTTTGACTCCTTTGATATGAGAAAATATCGTTTTTGAGCTGAAAATCAGCCATCTTCGACAAGGTTGTTGTGAAAGGACAGGTTTATTCCGGGCTGCGTTGTGTCCATTTCGAGCGAGCATCCCAGCAGGGCCAGCAGGACGTTCAAGTTTTTTCCCTCCACTTCGGTTATGAAATCAGGATTGGTGGCGGCGCATCCGTGGAATTGTATCGAAATCGGACCACCTGCACGACCGAACGCCACCTGCAGCTTTTTTCCCGGTTCAGCCCACCGGGAGCAGCAATCGATCAGGTGCCAGAATAGATACAGCATGAAAATCGGAGAGGTCATCACGCTGGGCCGGTCCTGAGAAGAAACAATCTCCAGAGTTATGTTTCGTGCTGCAAGCAGGCGGGCAGAGACTGCAGCGATCAATTCCAGATATTCCCGAATGTCTACGGATTTGATTTCCATGTCTACCGAATGAGCGAACTTGTTCATGTTTCGAATGATTTGATCGGTTCTTTTAACCTGGCGCCCGATTGAAGCTGAAAGGGTTTTGACTCGTTCGATATCCAGGTTGCGCCCCTTTTCCGTCAACCGTGCAAGATCCTCCAGCAACCCGGCGTTTTCATTGACTATACTCAAAGAATTCTTGAGTTCGTGGGAAATTGAAGCAGAGATGTGTCCGAAAAATTTGAGTACACCCCAGCCGGCTGTTTGTGGGAAATCAACCATGGCATCCCCTTTTGAAATCAATCGATTTCCTCCGCCACGAGGTTAATTTTTTCCGCAAAGGCGTCTATATCCACCGGCTTCCACAGGTAGTTGGACTCGCCGGCGGCGGCGGAACCCGCCTCGAAATCTTCCTGTGAACCATGGCCGGTCATGAATATGAATTTCAACTCCGGATCGATTTCTGCCATATGTTCTTTGAGGGTCACGCCGCTAAGCCCCGGGAGCTTTACATCGAGAACGGCTACGTCGTACTTTTTATCTCTAAAAAGCTTCAGGGCAGACTCCGCCGTGACCGCCCAGTCAACGGAAAACCCTCTTATAGTGAGTCTTTCCGCCAGCGTCACGGCAAGTTCTTCTTCATCATCGACTAACAGTACTCTAATGGGTTTCATCCTTTTTCTCCGGCGTTAACGGCAAAACTATATCAAAGCGTGTTCCTTCCCCAACCTGGCTTGTCACTTCAATGGAACCTCCTATTTCCTGCACGAGACCGTAGGTTATCGACAGGCCCAGGCCGGTACCCCCTTTCTTCGTCCTGGTTGAAAAAAACGGCTCGAACACCCGCTTTAGATCTTCTGGAGGGATACCACAACCGTCGTCAATAACCGAAACCATGATGGATTCCTCTGATATCCGCCTGGCTTCAAAAGTCAAATCCCCTCCATCTTCAAGTGCAGCGAACGCATTATTTATTAAATTGAGAAATATTTGCTGTAGCTTGCCTCTGTCGCTTTTGAAAACAGGGATATCAGAATTTACGTTAATATTAATATTTATAGCCCTGTGATGAGCTTCATTTTTAAGGAATGATAATACACTTTCTATGGTTTCTTTTAAATTTACATCTTCTACGCTCAAATCCATATGGCGTGCGAAGCCTAAAAGCCGCCTTGTGATTGCTGCACAGCGTTTGACCGAAGCCGAAATGACCTCGGTCTGTTTGATCAATCTGGATCGTAGTTCGCTTTCGGGTTGGGGGCTGAGCAAATCGGTGATCAACCCTGCTTTTTCGTTTATTATGGCGAGAGGGTTGTTGATTTCGTGTGCGACCCCCGCTGCAAGACGCCCGATGGAGGCAAGTTTATTTGTATATTCAACATGATGAAGTGCTGTAACACGTTTTTGATCAGCGGCGTGTATCCTGCTGATAAGATATGTGGCAACTGCCAGTACCACAAGAAGTATCACGGCAACGCTGATCAGAAGATACGTGGTTATCTGGGCACGGGCCTTAAACCAAGGCCGCATCATTTCGTCTTTGTCTTTAATAGCCATTAAAATAAAAGGGGTTTCTTCGATATAAGCATAGCTGACAAAAAGAGTTTCTCCTTTCCGGCCGCGGGTTTCGAAGACTTTTGTGGAGTCGGTTCCTTCCGGTACTGAAAGGGTCATTTTTTCCAGGACCCCGCCGAAAAAGCGTGATTGTGTCTGCAACACACCGTTTCGATTGACCACGAACAGGTCTGAAGCGGTGCCTGTTTCCATATGCACCAACTTTTGATGAATATTTTCGGCTTCTATCGTGGCTCTCAGAATGAAACTGCGATCACCCCCGGTGTCGCGGTAAACCGCAAGAACCATATGAGGGCTGCGGCGGAGCCCCAGGAAGACATCGCTCGTATGGCTCCCCTGTGCCTTCACTTCTTCGAACCACTTCTGCCCGCTGTAGTCGGCGCTGGCGAGATCGTAAGGGCCTATGTAATTTATTTGCCTGCCTGAAGCATCAATAAGACCCAAGTCAGTGAATCCTCCGAAACTTTTCTGGAGATTCCTCAAAATATTCAGCAACCTGTCTTGATCGGACAACGACTCGAAGGAATTGTCCCGTGCAAGAAATTCCAGCGCCGATCTGCGTTCCACAAGAAAAAAGGACAGTGTGCGCCGCGCGTTCGAAACCAGGCGTGAAAGGCGCAGCATGTTTTCGGATTCTATCGCTTTTTGAGTGACTTGATAGTCGATTGCAGCCAGAAAGAAAACCGGCGCCAGGGCCGCCCCTGCGGTAAGAAGAACACTGAGATACCAGATGCAGCGGAGATTGAACATATTTTTGTATGGGCCCGCCGCTACGTCACGATAATCCCAGAATTTAGGTTTAATCTTGAAATTTAATGACATTCATAACCTGCTTTTACGGCGCCGCATCCTGTCGTACGCCTTTTCAAGGGTTTCGCTGAGAGTATCTATATCCACGGGTTTTTCGAGATAAGCAAAAGCACCCAGCTCCATACACACATCTCTGTCGGCATCAGTGCCGTGTCCGGTTAAAATCACCACCTCGATCTCGGGGTTTCGGGCTTTCACTCGTTTTAGAACTTCGACTCCGTCTATCCCCGGCATTTGGAGGTCTAAAACCATCACTTCGGGAGTGTCTTCGTGAACCATGTCCATCGCGCTTTCCCCGTCATAGACAACGCTCGAGTCTATTTCCCTCATCCGGAGCCTTTCAGAAAGAGTCTGGACAAATTCTCTTTCGTCATCGACCAGCAGCACCTTTACCGGGGTTTCAAAGCGGCGATAGGAAAATGGGCTGCGATGGTTTCCGGCCACCTTAACCTCCACCCGTCCGGAGTCAAATTCATCCGCCTCCATAACCAGCCTCTGGAGTTCCTTTTCGAGTTTTTCATGCATGATCACGGGCCTGTATAACGTCAGCGACACATCCTGTTGTTGAACCTCCACCCCGGCTGCATATCCGTGCTTTGCCAGGTGAACCTGGATCCGGGCGGAGGAGAGGAAATCAGAGGAATTTCGATTTGGATTCCTTTCTTTTAAAGGGGTGCTGTCCAAGGCTCTGGAAATGACTTCGACCGCTTCCTTCAGGCTGGCTTTATCCGCAGGCAGCACAATATCGTAAAGATCGGAATCCCACGCATCCGATGCTCCACTCAGAAAACTCACCCAGAATTGACGCTGTCCATCGGCTTTACGAATACGGCGCCAGGCCTCGGATTCGCTGCATCCGAGTGTTTCGGCGGCAAGTCCGATCCGGAATTCTCTGCCGGCCAACACCAGGACTCTTAAAACCGGGTCGAGCCACTCTGGGAGCAGCGGGGCGGAGAATCCGTGAATCAGAACACTTCCTTTTTCGAGCTGCAGGGCCAGGGCCAGTTTCAGCCATACAACGGTATTTTCAAGTTCATAAAGGAATGGGTTGAAGGAAGCGGTTCTGAAAAAGAAAGATTCTTCGAGCCTGGCCGTTGATATTCCTGATAAACGGTTTGCTTCCTCCAGGATTTCCCTGTCTGTTACGAGCCGGTATCCTGTGGCTTCAGCCGCAGCGGCCGCCAATTCGTCCGCCCGGCAGTATATGCTGCTGAATAATGAAATAGCCGGCATTATTTTTCTCCGTTTTACCGGGCCTCAAACTGTCATTCCCCATACATTGTGAGCCGGGACATTTTCAAATTAATTTCTTTCACTTCGGGAATAGTTTCGACGATTTTGTAAATCCGGCGTTTGAGTTCCAGCTGCCGGACAGGAGGAGCTTTCAGGTGTATTTCAACCGATCCATCTCGTGCCTGAACATGTATATCATATTGGACATCCATTAAAGCAGCCTTGACTTCAGCTGCAAGCGTGAGGTCATGAAGGGCGCGGCTCGAATCAGGCGTGGTTGTAAATTTATCCATTTGAACAGTGTCGACGATGATTTTTGTAGCATCGTCCGTCGACAATTGCTTGATATGGATCACGAGATCATACAGGCTGGGGTCCCATGTGTCTATTCCGTAAAGATCACGGCCCCACTTCCGCCGTTCTTCATCGTCTTTCTGAAGCAAGGCCATCGCTTTTTCATAGATTATACCTTCCCTGGCCATTTCAAGTCTTATCCGGTCTTCGAGATCTGCAACGATTCTCACCTTAAGAACATGTGAAATCCCGGAAACAAAAAAATGACCTGCCAGCCCGTGGTATACGACGTTGTCTGCAAGAAGCTGTTTTAGAAGCGCGGCTTTTATGTAGGCGATGTATTTTTCCTTTCCATATTCCAGCGCTTTGAAAATCGATGGTGCGTCCTGAACCGCTCGTATCAGTTTGATTTCGGGAACATTGAAATCCTGTGACGCCTCGATCAGGACATCCCTTGATATGCACCGATAACCGAGTCGCTCCGCCACTTTTTCGGCTACTTCTTTACCTTTGCTGTATGAGCCGCGGGAAATGGTTACAATTGCCATGAAAAGCCTCCTTC
>DSCZ01000197.1 GCA_011048855.1 Desulfobacteraceae bacterium
CCGCTACTTGCGGCGGGGTATCATCTTATCCTTCAGATGCTTGATTGAACCTCAGCTTTAAATGGACCGATTTAAATGTCTCTTTGCGGATGCAAATATATTCAAAGATAGTTACTTGTTGCTGGAGATTGAGATAGCCTGATCCTCCGGACACCTTATTTATTTTCTGTTGGAGATGATCTGGCAAAGTTTGTTTTCTGTCTTCAAGAGGGGGTCATTTCTTTTGTCAATGCTTTGAATTAGGTGGGTCGATTTTTCTGATGATAGTTGTTTATTACCTATCCATTAACGTCAAGGATGTGAAGACTTTTTGGCTCCTCACACGAATCGGTGGGTAAGTGGTGGTTCTGGGAGCTTTCCCATACCGTGCAAAAGAGCCAACGTAAATGTTTCTGCTGATCGATAACCGTATGCTCTGTGACTGATGACCTTGGCCTTATTGTTGAGGCCTTCCACCGCACCGTTATCGATGGGCACTTTGAAATAATTGAGGATGTGATCCTGATGGCGACGAATCATCCAGGCAAACTCACGCATGGGCTGAAGACGGGAATGAGTGGCCCACCAGAACCATTGATCGAGGTGCATTCGAGCGGCCAGGGGGGATGTATGATCCCAGAACGTCCTGAAAGCCTCTTTGAGGAGGTATGCCCGGTTTACCTTGAGGTTGAGCTTTTCAAGGTCACTGAGCCGGAGTCGCTGGTTTTCCGTGAGATTGACTGGATTCTTGAGCCAGATATAACGTGTTTTTTTGAGCAGTTCCGGACTTTCGGCCTTGAGCCTCGCCGCTTCCTCTTTCCGAACCGTGTCTACGGCTTTGCCCAGATGCTGAACAATATGGAATTTGTCGAAAACCAGGTGCACCTTGGGCAGCATCTCCTTGATGGTATCGATATAGGGCGCCCACATGTCACAACATATAGCACGGATTCTCCGGCACTGTTCAGGGCCGATAGAAACGAAGAATTCTCTGAGGGTTACTTTCGTTCTGCCTTCCTCCGACCACAGCAGTCTCTTTTCCACCAGATCATAGACCTGGGTGTGGTAGATATGGCCGCGGCGCCGGCTGATTTCATCCACACCAATATAGAGCAAATCCCCGATATCCCTGTGGGCCAGGCCGTAGTTGACCACGTCCTTAACCGCTTTCCGTACCGTATTCCAGTGGAAGCCGTAGAAGGAAGCTACCACCTTCCAGGCGATCTGTCTGGCCCATGTGGCAAGGACCATGCTCAGCGCGATGGTCAGGGGGCTTTTGCCTTTGCTCCAGGGAATTTGTTCCATCACGACTCCACATTGAGGGCACTGGACTCTTCGGGGAGCATAGACCAGAACCACGGGGATCCCCCACAGGGGAACATGTTTCCAGCGTCGTTGTTTTCGAGTGTCATAACCGGGGCATCTGCGTCCGCAACCAGAGCAGACCAGAGAAGATCGTTTGCTCGGGACAAGATGGATTTCAATGCTGCCATTTGCTTCAACCACTTTTCGGATTCTATGTCGCTTGAGGTTCAAAGTTTTTCTGGCTATACTGGCTACGAGCATGAATCATTTCCTCCTTCCCATGAGACTTGGTTGTCATCATTTGGAAGTACCGGATTTGATTCATGCTTTCAAGTTTTTTAACAATTATCCACCCACCGATTCGTGTGAGGAGCCAAAGCATTTTGACCACAACGGCTTGAGGTCTGAAGCGTGCTTTTGCAAGCTGGATCCGAGGGGGTTTGCCCTCATACCTTATGCAGTTTTTTGTTACGCATGATATCTAAACTATTTTAGATGTTAGGTTTATATATTAAAATTTAACAAGCTCAACTCGTCTGTTTTTTGTTCGGCCTTCCTCTGTTTCGTTCGTTGCTGTCGGCGCCAAGGGCCCTACACCATTTGGATGAAGTCTTTCCCTGTTTATGCCGTAGTCCGAGACCAGTGTTTCAACTACTGCTTCAGCCCGCCTCTTTGAAAGAGTCATATTGTAATCAAAGTCCCCTCTGCTGTCGGTATGCCCCACTACATACAGCGTCAACTCCGCTTCCTGTTCGAGAAATTTCGCGATTTCCTCAAGTGCCGGTTTCGATTCAGGTCTTATTTCCGCTTTGCCGGTATCAAAATAAAGATCATGAATGGATGCAACTCCAGTGGCTTGAATCTCTTCTGCCAGCGCCCCTGAATCCGTTTTTACTTTCCCTTTTTCCATGGGCCTGGTTTCAATAACATCAACCTGAACCCCCGGGTTATCGGCTCTGGAACCTAAAGCTACGCAAAGAGACATATATACAGTGCCGGCAT
Source organism: Desulfobacteraceae bacterium (assembly GCA_011048855.1). Next base: position 2,287 of record DSCZ01000197.1, read on the forward strand.
CTTCTTGGCGGCGATCCAGCTTGGCGGACAGATAACGAAAATCGTCGTCGGAAACCGCCATGTTCTCTTTAATATCTAGCGGGTTAATATCTCGAAGGTACAATTCGCGGGTCCATCCCCATCCCAGCTCTCTCTGAGTGCCGGAAAATATAATCTCAAAATCGGTATCCTTGAGAGCTGTTTCATAGTTGTGATAGATCTCAAGCGTAGAACGGCCCTCGGGAGCTTTGTACTGGATCCGTGTTACCTTGCCTGTTACTCGTTTACTGTCTACTAATTCCCCCTCATCGTCACGTTTGCCAATGGGCAGAAAGTATTCATCAAATTCTGTTTCTTCATAATAAATGAGGATTCTTCCGGGAATGTTCGCCCGGGTGAACCTGGTCAAACAAACCTTCGACCAGGCGGTCACGGTGCCGCTCTATGCCGTGCTGAGCCGGGGTAACGAGCAATATGTATTCATCGAAACCGACGGAAAAGCCGAGAAGCGTACGGTCTCCAGCGGCTTGATCGACGGCTGGGAAATTCACATAACAGAAGGTCTTAACAAGGGTGACCGCGTGGTGATCGTAGGCCACCGTTCGATAGAGCAGGGCCGGGCGCTTAATATCGTCGAAAACGTGACCGATCCCGCGGAGATTGTCGCGAGATGATGATTTCCGAAACAGCCGTACGAAAACGCACCGCGGTACTGGTCCTGTCGGCGGTAATCCTGGTGTTCGGAATCGCCTCCTACCGTATGCTCCCCAGGGAGGCCGCCCCGGACATCACCATTCCCTTTGTTTTCATCAGCACCCCCTATCCCGGAGTCGCCCCGGAAGACATCGAAAAATCCATCACTATCCCGATAGAAAAAAAGCTCAAAGGTCTGGAATCGGTCAAAAAGATAACATCCTCCAGCACCGAGGGAATGAGTTCAATTGTGGTGGAATTCGTCGCGGGCACAAATATAGACAATGTCCTGTCAAAAACCAAGGACAAGGTGGACCTCGCAAAACCGGATCTTCCCGCCGATCTGGAAGATGAACCGGAAGTCACGGAAACCAACTTCGCCGAACTCCCGATCCTGGTTCTTTCGCTTTCCGGGCCTTCGGGACTTGAGCGCCTCAAGGAAATCGCTGACCGGCTCGAAGAAGAAATCGAATCGATACCAGGCGTGCTCGAGGCAACCGTCACAGGTGGGCTGGAACGGGAGATCCGAGTCGAACCCGATCCCGCCAAGCTGGCTTATTACGGGCTTTCCATTCTGGATCTCCAACACGTTATATCGGCGGAAAACCGCAATATCTCGGGCGGCTCCATACGAATGGGGGATGGAAGATTTCAGCTCCGCGTTCCCGGGGAGTTCAGGACCCCGGAGGAAATATACGGGCTTGTGGTCGGGCTCCACTCGGGCAGGCCCGTGTACCTCAAGGATGTCGCACGGGTCGTGGATGGATTTAAAGACGAAGAGGGCCGCTCACGCCTCGATGGGAGGCAGGCCGTGAATATCCAGGTGAAAAAGCGGGCCGGCGAAAATGTAATCTTCATCTCGAATAAAATCGACCGCCTCGTGGAAACACTGTCTCCAACCTGGCCTCCTGAGACCAGGGTCACGAAGCTGATGGATCAAGCCAGTGACATACGGATCATGGTCGAAGATCTCGAAAACAACATCATCACAGGCCTCATCCTGGTGATCATCGTTCTGTTTTTCGTTATGGGGGTTAGAAATGCGGTTCTCGTAAGCCTGTCGATTCCGTTTTCGATGTTCATTTCCTTCACCGTGCTCCATATGCTGGGAATCACCCTCAACATGGTGGTGCTTTTTTCCCTCACGCTGTCCCTCGGGATGCTGGTGGACAATGCGATAGTAATCATCGAAAACATCTACCGGTTCATGGAACAGGGGGTCCCCAGGCTCCGGGCGGCGGTTAAAGCGACCGCGGAGGTCGCCCAGCCTGTGGCCGCCTCCACATTTACCACACTCGCGGCATTTCTTCCCATGATCTTCTGGCCCGGAATCATGGGCGAGTTTATGGCATATCTCCCGAAAACGGTGATCATCACCCTTTCCTCGTCGCTCTTCGTGGCCCTGGTAATAAATCCGGCCCTGGCATCGATTTTTCTCAGCCCCCCCCCTCCCGAACGGAACCGCCGAAATGCATACCGGGGACAACCCCGATCCGGACCGGGCCGGCGAAGCTCCGATAATTGTGCGGGGGCCGATTCTCAGGAGCTACCGGGCACTGCTTGAAAGCGCGTTGAACCACCGGATCCCGGTACTCATGATGTCCGTGATGGTGATGCTGATAGCAGCCGGCATCTGGTTTCTCAGGGTGGGCATAGAAAAACCGATCGAATTTTTTCCCGATATCGATCCGCATAATGTTTATATCAATATGGACGTGCCGGAGGGAGCGGACCTGGAGCTCTCGGACAGGGTGGCCCGAATGCTTGAAGTGGCCATCTGCAGGGGGGACGGTCGACTTCCGGAGCCGGATGCGGACCCGGCTGAATGCTACGGCCGGGATAAAGCCGAAAAAATCCACACGCTGGCAAGCGGACGGGAGTTCGAGGGTCCGACCGACCTGGCCAACATCAAGCATATCTATTCCCGCACCGTGGCGGTTAAAGGAGGTGGCTCGGTCTTCGAAAGCAATTCCCCGGATCATATCGGCATCCAGTTCCACGACCTTGAAGACCGCGTGGAACCCTCGATCGATACGATGGAAGAGATACGTAGAAGGATCGCTCACATACCCGGCGCGAAAATTACGGTCGCGAAGCAGGAGGAGGGCCCCCCGACAGGGGCGCCGATCAACATAGAAATCGTGGGAGAAAGATTCGAAGTGCTCGGTCGAATTGCCCGGCAGATAACAACCGTTCTTGAAGGCATACCTTTTGTCAGGGATATCCGCGACGACTACAATGCAGGGACCCCGACGCTCAAAGTCGACATCGACCGTCAGCGTGCGGCCATGCTGGGACTTTCCACTGAAACGGTCGGCTTCGCGCTCAAGGTGGCTTTTAATGGACTGCAAGTTTCCACCTACAGGGAAGAAGACGAAGACTACGACATCACCGTACAGTTATCCGCCGAGGAACGAAAACGCACGGACATCCTGGATGAACTTTTGATCCCGGCCGGCGGGGAGCTTATACCGCTCAGCACAATAGCCTCGTTCAAGCTTACCGGAGGCCTGGGGCAAATAAACCGGATCAATCACGAACGGGTGGTCACCGTGAAAGCCGAGGTCGACGAGAAACACATTCCGGGTCCGGTGGTGCGGGCCCAGGCAGAGAAAATGCTCGAAGATTTGACCATTCCCCCCGGCTACAAGGTCCGTTTCACCGGGGAATTCGAAGAGCAGCAGAATGCCGAGGATTTTCTCGGCAAGGCTTTCATCGCCGCGCTCTTTCTGATAATGCTGATCCTCGTCGCGCAGTTCAACTCGGTCGCACAGCCTTTGATCATAATGGCCTCTGTCTTGCTTTCCCTGGGCGGGGTCTTTCTGGGTTTATCGATCATGGAACTGCCCTTCGGCATAATAATGACCGGCGTGGGAATCATTTCCCTGGCAGGCGTAGTCGTCAACAACGCCATTGTATTGATAGACTATACCAATCGCCTTCATACAAACGGCAGGCACTTCCGCGAAGCCATCGTAGCGGCCGGCTGCACCAGGCTCCGCCCGGTGCTGTTGACGGCCCTTACAACCATCCTGGGCCTGCTGCCGATGGTTACCGGAATCTCCTACAATTTTCACACCATGCAAATCGCATGGGTCAGCGAGTCGACTCAGTGGTGGAAAACGATGGCCTCCGCCGTTATTTTCGGACTGGCGTTTGCGACGCTTCTGACATTGATCGTGGTGCCGGTTTTGTACTCGCTGGTTTACACAACAACACGCTCGCTTGAATCCCTCGCCGCGAAGACAGCCAATGTTTACCGGGCGCCGATTCACAGGCCGGCGGAACAGGCGCAGGACAGGCCGGGCGGCTCTCAAGAAAGCCGATGAGATCAATTCACCTGGGTTTCAGGCGGATTGAGAAAACCACAGGCCACAGCTTCCCGGTCACCAGCATCAGGCCCCGTTCCGCATCCCACGCGATCCCGTTCAGCATATCTTATGAACCGCGATTGACAGCGCCGCCCGATTGACCTATTTTGTATTTTTGGCGGATGCAGCGTCTATATTGATTGTGACACGAAACCATGAATGATTTGAACAGAAAAAACCTCGTTGCCCCGATCACCCGCACGGTCGTAAAGGTGGGAAGCGGTGTGCTGACCCGCAAAAACGGGCTCAATTTCAATGTTATAGAAGACCTGGCCACAGATATCTGCACCCTGCGGAAACGGGGCATTGAAGTTATCCTGGTTTCGAGCGGTGCGATCGCCGCCGGTCTCCGGAAGTTCGGCCTCACGAAAAAGCCCGAGTCCCTTTCCCACAAACAGGCCCTGGCCGCCATAGGGCAGAGCGATCTGATCCGTGCATACGAAGAAGCGATGGACAGGCGGGGGGCTAAGGCCGCCCAGATCCTCCTGACCAGGGACGACCTGACCCACAGGCGCCGTTATCTCAATGCCAGGAACACACTCCTGACCCTGCTTTCTTGGAAAATCATCCCGATCATCAACGAAAACGACACCGTGGCCGCCGAAGAAATCAAGTTCGGAGACAACGACAATTTGAGCGCCATGGTGGCCAACCTCACCGATTCCCAGCTCCTGGTGACCTTGACCGATATCGACGGGCTTTATGACAAGGACCCCAGACATAATGCCGACGCCGAACTCATACGTGTCGTTGACCGGATCGACCGCCGGATCACGAAGGCTGCAAGCAACATTACCGGTTTCGTGGGCACCGGGGGCATGGCAAGCAAAATAGCCGCGGCCAAAAAGGCTGCAATGGCCGGGATTCCTACAATCATAGCCAATGGCCTGAAACCCGGTGTCCTGAGAGAAATCTTCGGCGGAAAGGAGATCGGCTCCCTTATTCTTCCGGGGTCGACGCCGCTTTGCAGCCGGAAGCACTGGATCGCTTTCACCAAATCTCCCAAGGGCGCCATCGTGGTTGACAAGGGCGCCGAAAGGGCCCTTCTGGAAAATGGGAAAAGTCTGCTGCCTTCGGGAATAATCTCGCTCGTCGGGCGTTTCACGATGGGCAATTCGGTGGTGCTCAAAACCGAGGAGGGAAAGGAAATAGCTGTCGGCATGGTCAATTACGACTCCGTGGAACTGGAAAAAATCAAGGGGCTCAAGACTTCGGAAATAGAGGCCATCCTGGGCTACACCCACGGAGAGGAAGTGATTCACAGAAACAACCTCATCCTAACATCCAGAATGCGGGAACAGGAAGAATCATGTCAATCCACAGTCTGATAACACAAATGGCCGGGGATGCCCGTGTCGCCGCAAGGGCGCTCCGAAATGCCCCATCTGACGTCAAAAACCTGGCACTCACGGCGATGGCGGAACGAATCGTCGAACGCAGCGGGGAAATTATTGAGGCAAACCGCAAGGACCTTGAAAAAGCCGGGAATGCCGGGCTTTCCGGTCCGATGCTCGATCGTTTGAAGCTTTCAAAGGAAACCATTGATTCTATCGCGAAAGGCATACGGGAGGTAGCTGCACTCCCGGACCCGGTGGGCACTGTCACCGGGATGTGGAAGAGGCCCAACGGGCTTACAGTCGGCAGGGTGCGCATCCCGCTGGGCGTGATCGGGTTTATTTACGAATCCAGGCCCAACGTCACCGCCGACGCAGCAGCCCTTTGCCTCAAATCCGGAAACGCCGTGATCCTGAAGGGAGGTTCGGAGGCGCTTCAGTCCAATTTGAGGATCGAGGCGGTTTTGACAGAGGGACTCGCCGAGGCCGGCCTCCCGGCCGGGGCCATCCAGCTTGTGCCCGTCACCGACCGGGAAGCGGTCAAAGTCCTTCTCAGCCTCGAAAACGACATCGATCTCGTGATACCCAGAGGAGGCGAAAGCCTCATCAGGTTCGTAGCCTCCACCTCCCGCATCCCCGTCCTTAAACACTACAAAGGCGTTTGCCATGTGTATGTCGATGAATCAGCGGATCCGGGAATGGCCTCTGAAATATGTTTCAATGCGAAGGTGCAGCGCCCCGGGGTCTGCAACGCCATGGAAACGATGCTTGTACACGAAAAAGCCGCCCCTGGTTTCCTGCCCTCGATGCTGGAACGATTCCAAGCCGCCGGAGTTGAAATCCGCGGCTGCCCCCGCACATGCGACATGGCACCGCACGTCCGGCCCGCCACCGAAAGCGACTGGGGGAAAGAATTTCTTTCGCTCATCCTCCCAGTAAAAGTCGTGGAAGGAATGGATGAAGCGTTGGACCATATAGAACGATACGGTTCGAATCACACCGAGGCAATCGTAACTTCCGATTACGCCAGTGCCCGAAGATTCGTCGAAGAAGTGGATGCATCCGTGGTGCTGGTCAACGCATCGACCCGCTTCAACGACGGCAACCAGCTCGGTCTGGGTGCCGAAATCGGCATCAGCACCACAAAGCTTCACGCATACGGCCCCATGGGGCTTGAAGAACTTACAACCACCAGGTTTACTGTATTCGGTGACGGTCAGATACGCTCCTGAGGGCATCCGGCATTCCATCTGGAACCAAACACCCGGCTGTGACTCTTTATTCAGGGAAAAACCATGGATCTGATCACAACCCATAAAAACGCCGATTTCGACGCGCTTGCTTCCACTTTCGCGGCGGCGCTGGTGTATCCGTCGTCTTCGGTCGTCCTCCCCCGCAATCTGAATCGTAACGTAAAAGAGTTTCTGGGCATTCACAAAGACGTGTTCCGGTACCGGAGCCATAACGGTCTCACACCCGAACGGTACAACAGGCTTATCGTGGTGGACACCAACGATTGGTCGCGGCTCGATCTGCCGGACAGTTTCCGTGAAGATGAAAATCTCTCCATCCATATCTGGGATCATCATCCCGGCGTGGGAACCATATCTGCCGACTGGTCCTGCATTCGGGAGGTGGGCGCCGCCGTCACACTGCTTGTAGACCAACTGAAAAAAGACGACGCCCCCCTGTCGCCCATTCAGGCCACACTTTTTCTCGCCGGAATTCATGAAGATACCGGCAGCCTGCTTTTCCCCTCTACGACGCCGCTCGACGCGGCATCGGCCGCTTTCCTGATGGAACAGGGAGCCGATGTAAACATGATCGCCCGGTTTCTCCGCCCCACCTACACCCAAAACCAGAAGGAGCTGTTGTTCCACATGCTCCGGAAAGCCAGGGAGGTGGACGCCAGGGGGCTCATGGCGGTGGTCACCCATGTTCCAATCAACGGCCACAGCCCGGGGCTTTCCCTGGTCGTGGACATGTTCCACGGCATCGCGGGCGCCGATATCATCGTATGCCTCTTCAGTGAAAGATCCTCCGGTAAAACAATTATTATAGCACGAAGCTCCGGAGAATCCCTGGATGTCGGCCGCATAATGAGCTCTCTCGGTGGAGGCGGGCACCCGAACGCCGCATCGGCATTGATACGCGGTTCAACGCCGGATAAAGTGGAGGCTGCCGTGATGGAGGCGCTCACCGAAGCGGTTTCCACGAGCGGCCCGCTGATGGCCGTTATCATGTCCTACCCGGTGATAAGTGTGGAACCTTCAGCAACCATGAAGGACGCCGCGTTGATGTTCCGGAGCAAGGGGTTCACTGGAATTCCCGTCATTCAGGGCAAACGTCTTGTGGGTATAATTTCCAGGCGCGACTTCACAAAAATCAAAAAGACACGACAGCTCGACGCCCCGGTCAAAGCCTTCATGTCCACAAATGTCATAACCGTCGCCCCGGATGCTTCTGTTAGAGAAGTCGCTCGATTGATGTCCACTCATGACATAGGGCGGGTGCCTGTCGTTGAAAACGACTCCGTTGTGGGAATTGTCACCCGTTCCGACGTAATGCGCTACTACTATGACCTTCTGCCGGATTAGAAGGGTAAACAAAGGAGGCCGCTGATGAAATTTTTGATCATAGGCGGGGATGCGGCAGGAATGAGTGCCGCGAGCCGTGCGAAACGAAACGAGCCGGATATGGATGTAACGGTCCTGGAAATGACACAGGATGTGTCTTACAGCGCTTGCGGCATGCCCTACAACATCGCGGATCCAGCCCGCGCAATGGAAGAACTGGTTGTGCGCAGTGCCAAGATATTCAGGGAAAAACAGGGCATCGACCTGAGAACGGGTCACAGGGCGACAAAAATCGACCGAGACACCCATACCGTAGAAGGAGCCACCACCACGGACGGCACATCCTTTTCGCTGCCCTACGACGCCCTTTTGATAGCGACCGGGGCTTCCCCGGCCATTCCTGAAATCCCCGGAATAGATCTGCCGGGGGTGATGGCGCTCAAAAGCCTCGAGGACGGCCGGCGCATCAAATCATTCATCGGGGAGAAAGTGCAAAAAGCCGTGATCATCGGCATGGGCTACATCGCGCTCGAGATGTGCGAGGCGCTTCGCGAACGAGGCCTTGCTGTCAGCCTCGTAAAGCCAAGGGCCGAGTTCCTCCCGTGGATGAACAGGGAGATGGCCTCCATCGTGCAGGCAGAGATAGAAGCAAAGGGAGCGGCCCTTTACCCCGGCCATAAAATCGAAGAAATCGATTCCGGGAACGGCTCCATGATTGTTCGGTGTTCGGAAGGTTTGAACCTGGAGGCGGACATGGTGCTTGCGGCCGTGGGCGTCAGGCCCAACAGCGAGCTGGCCCGGGATGCAGGGCTGGAACTGGGTCCCGGGGGAGCTGTTTCTGTGGATGGATTCTGCCGGACATCGGATCCGAAAGTCTATTCGGCCGGGGACTGCGCCGACGCCTACCATGTCGTTACAGGGGAAAAAACATGGATACCCCTCGCCCTGCGCGCCAACAGGGCCGGCTGGGCCGTAGCGGACAATGTCACCGGCGGGAAAGTCGAGCTTCCGGGTGTGGTCGGGACGGCGGTGTTCAAGGTGTTCGATCTCCAGGTCGCCCGAAGCGGCCTGAGCATACGCGAAGCCGAAAAAGCAGGGTTCGATCCGGCGGAAGTCATGATCAAGGCCCGTAGCCGCGCCCATGGGCATCCGGGCGGCAGTCCGTTTTACGTACAGATGGTGGGAGACAAACGCTCGGGCCGGCTCCTGGGTGCCCAGTTGGTGGGAAAGGAGGGAGCCGCACATCGGGTCAATGCCATCGCCGTCGCACTCCAGCAGCATATGAGCGTCGAGGCGTTCTCCCGGTGCGATCTGGCCTATGCGCCGCCCTTCGGCCCGACGTGGGACCCCATGTTGATAGCGGCCAATCAATTGCTGAAGGCTCTGTGATATCGATGAGCCGGGGAATCGGAAAATTGCTCGAAAAGGTTATTTATCTGGGCGTTTTCTTCGCACTCCTCGTTGCAGCGGTCTGGATATTCTACGATAAGATCGAACGTTTCTTCGTCTTCTATCCTTTCGCTTCCCTCGACCGGTATCCCGACGAAAACCGCTTGACCTATCGGGATGTCTACTTCGAAACCCGGGACGGTGAAAGGCTGCACGGCTGGTTCTTCCCGGGACCGGGCGATGGACCTGTCCTGCTTTTCTGCCATGGAAACGCCGGAAATATATCCCACCGCATCGAAAACATCGAACTTCTCCTCGACGCCGGCCTGGGGGTTTTCATCTTCGATTACCGGGGTTTTGCAAACAGCACCGGCAAGCCGTCCGAAAGCGGTGTGTATCTGGACGGTTTGGCCGCTTACGACTGGTTGACAACCGAGGGAGGGGTTTCACCTGAAAAAGTGGTCGCCTTCGGCCGTTCCCTGGGCGCGGCCGTGGCACTGGAAACGGCCCTTGCAAGGGAGGTCAGGGCCGTCATACTGGAAAGCCCATTCACATCCACAAAGGAGATGGCCGGGACCATGTTTCCGTTCATGCTCCTGTCCCCGTTGCTTCCGGAAAACTTTAACAACCAGGGTAAGATTGGATCTCTCACGGTGCCGTTGCTTGTCATCCACGGGGACGGCGACAGGATCGTGCCGTTTTCAATGGGTGAGAGGCTCTACCGGCTGGCGCCTGAGCCGAAACGCTTTCATCCCATACCCGGCGCAGGCCATAACGATACGTACCTTGTCGGTGGCAGTGAATACTTCGATACGCTGGCTTCCTTCGCCGCGGCACCGGGATGAATTCGGCTTAAGGCGGTCAGCCGTTCGAGAAATTTTCGATCATGGCCTTCCCCAGCTCGTTCGCCCTTTTGGTGGCGGCCTCGACCGCATTTATCAGGGTGGTGCGGAGGCCTCCCGCTTCAAGGGTGTGAAGGCCCGCAATCGCCGTGCCTCCAGGGGAGGTGACGCTGTCTTTCAATTTACCGGGATGCTCATGGGTTTCCATCAACAGCTTGGCAGCCCCCAGCAGCGTCTGGGCCGAAAGACAAAGCGCATCCTCGCGCGACAGGCCTACTTTCACGCCGGCGTCGGCCAGTGCATCTACAATCAGAAAAATATAGGCAGGCCCACTTCCGCTCAACCCGGTTATCGCATCCATTAAATATTCATCGACCACCACCGTCTTACCGATCGACCCGAATATGGCCCTTGCCAGATCCAGGTCGCCGTCGATCACATGCTCCCCGGCCGTGATCCCGGTTGCACTTTCCATCACCGCGGAGGCGACATTCGGCATAACGCGTATCAGCCTGAGTGGTTTTTTAAGACACGATTCAATCGCTCTCAGCGGAACACCTGCGGCGATAGAAACAACCAGAGTGTTCATGTCCAGACACGGAGCGGTCTGCTTGAGTATCCCCGCCATGATCTGAGGTTTTATCGCATAGATTACGATGTCGGATTCGGCGGCCACCCGGCAGTTGTCAGTGGTCGTCTCCAAACCGAACTCTTCCCGAAGCGCCGAAGTCTTGGCCTCCTTTACATCCGAGCAAATGATTCTCTCGGCCGACGAAGCGCCCGAGGATATCAACCCCCGGATCAGGGCCGAACCCATATTCCCGGATCCGATGAGGCCTATCTTTTTATCAGACAGCATGTATTTATTCCTCCCTTGCGATTGGTTCCCCCGTCCCGGCGGCGGCATGTAAATATATGAAGCCGACCGTCACCGGGCAAAGCGGAATTTTAACCCTATCGCACCGTCAGTCAAGGAAAAACACCCATGCCTCTGAAATCGGGGAGGACACGCCACATCACTAATGGAGCCCGAAGACTGAATCGGGAAGCCACAGGACTATGTCAGGAAAAAACAAAAGCAACAGTATAACAGACAATTGAATGAATAAAAAAGGCACAATGGAACGGTATATATCTCCCATGCTTACCTCGGGAAGCGCAACCCC
>DSCZ01000380.1 GCA_011048855.1 Desulfobacteraceae bacterium
CAACATATGTGAGCTGTTGTAATTCTGTCAGACCGGATGCCTTTGCAGCCTCCTTCTGTCCCCAGGGAACCGAATTGATTCCAGCCGCCACTATCTCGCATATGAAGCACGCCCCCAGATTCGTTAAAGCCACGAGTGCCGCGGGAAAAGCTTCCAGGTGAATACCGAATTCCGGCAGGATGAAAAAAACAATAAATATTTGAACGAGAAAAGGTGTCCCGCGGATAACATCAACCCACAGGCCGATGATGTGATCAAGAAGCCTGTTTTTTCTGGTGCGGACGATTCCCAGCAAAAAACCTATGATGGTCCCCGCTGCCAGGCTGATGCTTGAAACGGCGATGGTCATCCACAGACCCTTGAGGAAAAACGGCAGGCTGTTCATCAACTGAGTAAAATAGTACGTGCCCATACCGCCAGAGACTCTCTTTCATCGACCTTCGTGGAAAATTAGTTTTTCTCTGGACCATCCGGCAATGCTCTTCAAGGCAAAGTAAATCAAAAGGTAAAAAACGGCTGTCGTAAGAAAACCTTCAGCCGGCATGAAGCGTTCGGAAGTCATGATCTGCCCGGCCCGGGTGAGTTCGGTGATTGAAATAAGCGAGAGTAACGCCGAGTCTTTCACGAGTACTATGGCCTGCCCCAGCATAGGGGGAATGGTGATGCCGATCGCTTGAGGCAGGACTATATAGCGCATCCGTTGAAAATAATTGAGCCCTGAAGCGACCCCTGCTTCCAGTTGCCCGTAAGGAACGGATTGGACCCCCGCCCTCAGAATCTCGGCCATATACGCCCCGCTGTTCAGCGTGAGAGCGATAATGCCGGTTATTTCCTCTGTCACCATTATTCCCAGTGACGGAAGGCCGAAATAAAAGAAATAAATCTGCACCAAAAGAGGGGTTGAACGGATGCCTTCGATATATACCGCCGCCATCGCCGACAGCAGCTTTGAACGACCTATGCGCATGGCACACGCCAGTGTGCCGATTATCAGGGAACCCAGAAGCCCCGCACCGGAGAGCCAGAGGGTGGCCGCGAAACACTTCAGGAAAAGCGGCATGTATTCGAAGATAACTCTAAAATTGAAGGCTTCGAGCATTTCCTTCCTTCGTCATAACGTCAAACTCCGGCGGGAAAGCAAAGCACGCGGACCCGGAGGCCGGACCCGCGTCGGCGGTTTCGATAAATCTAATGGTCTTTTTTCCACTCAAGGCTGTTGACCCAGTAATTCAAGTTTTCATCGAGACGCCCGTCAAGGCTGATGTGGAGAAAGAACAGGTTGATCCATTGCAGAAGATCCAGGGAATCATAACGCACTGCAAAGGACAAAGGCTGTTTGGACAGCATGCCCGGCAGGATTTTTACACTGTCCGGGGGGAAATTCGCCGCCTGACCTGTCACGGCCGACGAGTCATTTACACCGAAGTCCGCATGCCCCTTGAGAACCGCATCGATCAGCAAGGGACCGCCTCCCTTGTAGGACTTCAACTCTGCCTGGGGGAAGGCCTTTTTGGCGTCCGTTTCTCCGGTTGACCCCAGAAGAACCGCAATTTTCATGCCTGGTTTTCTGCAGTCCTCAATGGTCTCGATCGGGCTGTCTGCTTTTGTAAACACAACACTTCCAGTGTACATAAACGGTTCACTGAAAGCGATTTTCATGGCCCGTTTGAGAGTGGGCGTCATGTCCGCGGCCAGGATATCCGCCTTCTTGGACAACAGGGCAGGAATCAAGCCGTCCCAGTCAAAATCCAAGAAAACAAGTTTAACTCCCATTTCTTCAGCCATAATCCTGACAATTTCTATGGAACTGCCGGTTCTCTCCCCTTTCTTGTTCACGAAGCTGAACGGAGGCCCCTGGGTCTGGCAGGCGACACGCAACTCTCCTCTTTGAGCGATGTCATCCAGTACCCCTGCATGAGCCCAGGAGACGAAACCCAGCGTCAAAAACAACACTGCCAATGCTTTCAGACTTTTAAGTGCCATATTTTTGCCCTCCTGTTGAATAATGTAGGTTTGTGCCTGGATCACGACATTTCTTCCTTGACCTGAATCCCCCGTTCCTGCAGCGCTGACATGAACATGTTGTATGGAATGTCCACGGAGGGATTCAAAATCCCCTTGGAGGCAATTACACCGCCGGCTATCATCTGAGCGACAATACTTCCCGGAATGCCGACTCCCAGGCTCATCCCGAACAAACCGCTGTCCGGATCCCTTTCAATCGTCAGGGTCGTGATCATCGTCTTTTCGGACCCCCCGATGATGCCGCCAAACACGTTGTACATGACAACAAGGTCCTTTTCGCCGTCACGGTACTGAAGCTTGGGTTCAAGGAATTTCACGAGAAATTCGTGAGGAGTCAACGGACACGGCAGACCCTGCACAGTTTCATCGGAAAGGAATCCGAGTTTCTTGACAGGTCTCCAGAATTGACACCACCCGGGCCAGCGCAAGGCGTAGCGGCCGGCTTGCTTCACAGAAGCCGTCACGCCGAGAAGATCGGTATAAAATGCGGCGTCACCATTGGGTATCGCCTCAAGTTCACCCAGGCCGGGGAATGATATGGTGTGGATCATATCGTTCTCATGCTGTTCGGCGGGAGGCACCTCCACTCTCCGGCCGTCCTTAATGAAAACGGATGTCCTCTGCTGGGTCCGCAGGACCATCTCCCAATTCCAGCTTATTTTATAGTTAAGAGGATTGTCACAGGCGGATTTTTCCGGGATCCCCCCGCAGTAGGAATTAAAGACATGAAGTTCATCGAACCGTCTGGCGGCATTTCCGCAGATGACCAGGTCGATCCCGGGGTCCAGGCCGCACTCCGGCATTAGAACAACTCCGGCATCAACAGCGGCGGCATGAAGATGGCGAATGGGTTTTCCATAGTTCGTGCTCACCACGGATATGCCTGTTTCAACCGCTGATTCGAAGACGTTTTCCATAAAAGGCAGTGGAAGTAAATCAATGGCTGCATCAACCTTTTCCCGTACAAAAAAGGCGCTAAGGTCAGCTTTGTAAGAAGCGTCAAGCCGGACGTGCTTGATTTTTCGAGTATCCATGATTTTTGCCAGCTTTTCCTGCTCTTTGATGGATACATCGGCGCACACGATTTCCCGTACGGATTCGCTTTTGACCAGATCGAGGAGAGCGGCTTTTCCCTGCAATCCAAGACCACCGAGTACTGCGATTTTCATCCGGTCACCTCCGACAGGTGCAGGTTCAGGGCTTAATTCGGGGACGCGATAACTTCTACGATTCTGCTCGCTGCAATTAGGTGTTAATGGGTAAGATGGCGTTGCCCTGTATGTTTGTTCAGGTGGTTTCCATCAGGTATTTCCGGATGGGAACCACCTAGTACAGGGCACGGGAAAAATTGAGATAACCCCATGATCAAGGTTTAGTATAAACTTAAAATACATACTATTTCGTGTCAAGAAAAACCGAAATTATTGAAACAAACGCATGCAGATACCGAAGAGATTCCGCTCCGGTTTTGCGGAAGCCCACGAAGTTTACCTGCTTGACATGTCCGAGTGATTGTATATCATTACAGTAAAGATGCTTTTTCAGGAATAAAGGTTTCTTGATGTAAGCCATGTTAAAAAAAATTTTTCGTATCACTGTCTCAGCAAAAAGACATTGCCATTTACATGGAGAAGCCCGCGATGGTTATGACAAAAGAAATTATAAAGCTGATCGCAATTCTGGTTATTTTTTTGTTTCTCGCCGGTTGCGCCCCGAGCCGTTCCGGCCAGGTTTATTCCTCCGATCAGACACGCAGGGCCCATACGGTTGAAACGGGCGTTGTAGAACAAGTAAGAGAGGTGAGGCTCGAAGGGACCAAATCAGGAGTCGGCGTGGTAGGCGGAGGAGTTGCAGGCGGAGTCCTCGGAAGCACCATCGGCAGCGGACGCGGTTCGACGATCGCCGCCGTGCTGGGAAGCATTGCCGGTGCAGCAGCAGGCGCAGCAGCAGAGGAAGGTATCACAGAAGCCGACGGACTCGAGATCCTCGTACGGCTCGACGGCGGAGAGCTCATTTCCATAGTCCAGGAGAATGACGTCTGGTTTTCGCCTGGAGACAGAGTTCAAATTTTGACCGGCGCCGATGGAACCACCAGGGTTCGCAAATAAACAGCCTGGAGCCCTTCACTTTTCCGCCTGTCCTGTACCCTGAGACTGAAACGGAACGGAAACATACTCGCGTTTAGCGGCGGCAACTGCACGGTTTGCGATGTCTTGCACCTTTTCATACGCGGCCTCATTCCTGCGTGACAGGTCCGCTATCTGCTCCTGCTGTGCTTTTACCAGGTTCTGCAGAGATTCAATTTTACTGGAAAACACGTTCTTTTCTCCTTCGAACCTGGATTCCAGCAGGGCCTTTTCCTTCTGAAAATCACTTGTGAGAAGTTCAGCTGTGGATTGGCCCGCGGCCTGCACTTTGGACTCCAGTTTTTCCGGAAATGATTCTACTTCGCTACGCAATTCAGCCAGCTCGTTTTCCTGTTTTGCCACTGTTGCTTCACGCAGCTCAAGCTCCGCCCGCCTCCGGCTGAGTTCCTGCTCAAAATCCCGCCGTTTTTCTTCAATTTCCTTCTCCAGCGTTTTCAACTCGTCTTCCAAGGTATTTCTGCGCTGCTCCTGTTCGCGCGTAAAAGCATACTCGTATTCTTCTTTTTCACGCTGCCGCTGTTTTTTGATTGCTTCAGCCTGTTCCTTAGCCTCCCGCTCTCGATCTGCCTTCTCCTTGCTCCAGCGTTCACGGATCTCGCGCATCTCCTGGTCGAATTCATCTTTCTTACGCTGTATTTCGGTCTCGAACTCCTCTTTTCTAATCTGCTGGGCCTGGATCAGCGCAGCCAAGTCCGATGCAGCTGTTTCCACCTGATAGATGGTGTCGAGTTCTTTTTGTTTTTCCTGCACCGCGGCTTCAATCTTGCGGTAGGTGGCTATTTCACTTTCGAAGCGCTCCGACAACGAAGTGAGTTCGCGGCTGACAACGCCACGCAGTTCCTGCAATCTCTGAACCGGGTCCTGAGATGCCTGGGCATCGGCGGCAGCAAGTGCGGCCTGCTTTTCGGCCTGTTTGCGTGCCTTTTCAGCGTCCAGCACCGCTTTATCTTTGGCCCTAAGCTGTTTCCTGGCCTCCTCGTAGGCATCGAGTAGTTCCTTCTTCGTGTTGGACATTGAAACATTCGGCAGATCTTCTTGGTTTGTCATGGCTGTTCCTTTCGTTCAAAAGCAAAAATTTCTAAACCGTTCCCATCTGGATATACCGGATGTGAACGGACTCTGTTTACACACACAAATCCGGAAAAGCGGTGATAAAAGGGAGTTCTCATGCGATATTTTTGAAGTTAAGCAATATAGAACTTATTCTAAACCTTTTTCACGAAAATTTTTTAAGAATATAATTAAATAATGAATAAATGAAATAATCAAAACTATATATGTTACATAAACTAGTAGTTTTTGAAGTGAATTTATATTATATATAAAAGTTAACATCGTTGCCGTAATGAAAATTATCGATACCTTGCCCGTAAATACCGCACCTACAATCATATCTTTAACATTCATCAGGTATACGGACATGATCGCTATGGCAAGATCCCTTATACCTATGAAAATCAAGAATTGAATCGGTATTTTCCCTTCAATGATCAGGAAAAGCAACACGGTGAGAATGCACATTTTGTCCGCAATCGGGTCAAGTGCTTTGCCCAGGTTCGTCACCTGATTCGTCTTTCTTGCTATGAATCCATCGAGTGCATCCGAGATAATCGCCAAAATGATCAACACCGTAGCGTAAATCATCTCGCCGCGGCTCAGAAGGAGCGCAATCGGAAAACCCATCGCCCCTCGCAGGATGCTCAGGATGTTTGAAATCGTCCATACCCTTTCCGGAGTCATCACTCTTCTTGTATCAAATTCGTTCACACTGAAATTCCTCATCAAAAACATCAGTCCCATCTGTATTTATCGAAATTCTCATACCAATGACAACCGCCATGTCCTGCCAGATGCATTAATGACGTAATTTTTTCAAGGCATCAATATCAGGTCCGAAAAAATCCTTCACTGTTTCCGGAGTTTTAAAAGCAGAGCAGCCAGTTCCGCAAACCCTTTTCCGCTCTCCTCATTGGTAATATATGTCGGCAGCCGCTGCATGCATCCGGTGAACCTGAGAACGTTTCGGACGCCAACCGAACACGGAAAAGCTTCAAACAGCGGTTCGTCATTGGGCGAGTCCCCGCAAAAGACAAAATTGTCGCGGCATAAGGCAAATTCCAGCCCCATTCGCTCGCGAAGGAAGATCGAAATCATCGCCAGCTTGTCGTAACGACCGAACCACCCGTTGACATGGATAGAAGATACTTTACACTCGGCTCCATGACGTTTGAAGATGCTGCATATGGTTTCCACTGACGTCGAATCCAGTGGAATGACATCTTCGCAGTAATCTATGGCAAGGTCGACCTCACGGTAGGCCTGATCGCTTGCCGTTGCGGCGCCAGGCACCATCGAGAGTATTTCCTCTTTCAGTCGATCCAACCGGCAACGATTGGCCTTACGTATTTCAAGTGAATCCAGGAATCGTCTTTTCAGCCTGTTTTCCAAGGTATCATACCAGAAATAAAAAGCGCCGTTTTCTCCGACCACGGCGTCCACAGGCCACATTCTGGCGATATGATCACACCAGCCGGCAGGTCTTCCGGTCACCGGCACAACCATCAATCCGGACTCCTTCAAATTCCAGAGGGCTTTGAACGCAGCAGGGAGTATTTTTCCGGAGGAAGTAAAAGTGTCATCGATATCAAAGAACACACCTTTAAGTTTCCGCACGGTTTCCGCAGGCATTTCCGTGAGCGACGAAATCATATCGAAGCACCTGTCAAAAGGATTTCTGAAAGACAAGTATTTCACTTAACACAATTTTGATCCGTTTGTCAGCATCATATATTGAAACACATGCATCTAAAAAACAAAGTTTTCAATGGACCCCGCCTTGAGATGTAACAAATCATTGACAGCATATTTGCCGCTTTAGTAAGTTTCCATCCCGTATCTCCGGATGGATACTAGTGAGTCCTTTCGGCAATTATCGGCCGGCAGCTTGACCTCCACCGGAAAGTTCTTACCTTTTAATTCAATGCCAAGGGCCTGACACCCCTTACGATCAGCATTTAATATCCTGACGCGGACGAGGAGAAAAATGAAGACTACTGTTGAAGAAATTACCTCCACTATGAAAAAAATCATCGTCGAAATAGGCGAGGACGAAGTTGCACGGAAACTGGATGAAGCTTACCATTCACTGTCGCGCAATGTCAAAATACCCGGTTTTCGGCCTGGAAAAGCACCCAGAAGCGTTCTCGAAACTCGTTTCGGTGATCAGGTTCGCGAAGATGTTTCCAGAGAATTTGTCGCGAACACATTTCCTGCGGCCATCACCGAAGCCGATATGAATGTGCTTGGATATCCCCAAATTGAGAAAGACGTGCCAACAAAAGGAAAACCTTTTACTTATTCCGCTTCCATGGAAGTGCGACCCGCCTTTGAGGTCAAAGACTTCAAGGGAGTAGAGGTTCAAAAAGAAAAAGTGGAAGTAACAGACGAGCAGGTCCAGGCCAGGCTGGATGCAATAGTTCAGTCGCACGGAAAATTGAAGCCCGTCGATGACCGAGAAACAATCGAAGAAAACGATTACGTGGTGCTTGATTACAAAGCTTTTGAAGGAGAAGAACCCATTGAAGACACATCGGCTGAGAATTACATGCTTCATGTGGGTAGCGGGGATTTTCACCCGATTTTTGAAAAATCTCTGATAGGTATCGAAAAAGGTGTTGAAAAGGATATAGAGGTCGATTTCGAAGAGACATTTCATCACACGAAGTTGGCAGGGAAGCATATCCGGTTCCATGTGGTGGTTTCGGACATCAAGACCGTGGAACTTCCCCCTCTCGACGATGACTTTGCCCGGGGTCTGGGCGGAGACTTTGCTGATCTGGAAGATCTCAAGACAAAAGTAAGGGAGTCTATGCTCCTTGAGATGGAAAGACGGACGGACAAGGAGGCAAAACAGCGGCTGCTTGAAAAAATATCAGCGTCCGTGCAGGTTGATTTACCGCGTATCCTTGTGGACTCCGAGTTGAATTATGCAATCGATAGCGTAAAGCAGAATCTTGCCAGGAGTGGGTTGAGTGTTGAGAAAGCCGGAATTTCCGACGAGAAACTCAGTGAAGAACTTCTGCCTGCCTCCGAGAAGCGCGTGAAGGAAATGCTGGTGCTCGGGCAAATCGCCCGCCAGGAAAATCTGCAGCTGGAAGATCAAGACCTGGATGATGCTTTCAACAGCATGGCCGCGGCGGCCTCGCAACCCCCTGATGTTCTGCGTCGATACTATGAAAGTAAAGGCATTATCGACAACCTCAAAGAAAAGTTATTGGAAGAAAAGACATTGAAGTACCTTATTGATAATGCTAATGTAATAGAAGTGAGCAGCCTGGAAGGCTGAAAAACTGCAGTGTGAGGGAGGTCTATAAAGTAAATGCTTATACCGATGGTGATAGAGCAGTCGAGCAGGGGGGAGCGTGCTTATGATATTTATTCCCGTTTGCTTAAAGACCGGATCATATTCATGGGCGAGCAGGTCGCAGATCATACCGCGAACCTTATCATAGCCCAGATGCTTTTCCTGGAATCCGAAGATCCCGATAAAGACATCAATCTTTATATCAATTCTCCCGGCGGTTCTGTGACTGCAGGCCTTGCGATTTACGATACCATGCAATACATCAAACCCAGTGTGGCCACTATATGTATGGGCCAGACCAGCAGCATGGCTGCAGTGCTGCTTGCCGCAGGAGCCGAAGGCAAGAGATATTCGCTCCCGAACGCCAGAATACTTATCCATCAACCTATGGGCGGCGCCCAGGGCCAGGCGACGGATATAGATATACATGCAAGGGAGATTCTCAAGATCCGGGAACGGTTGAACGAAATACTGCAGTACCACACCGGCCAGGATATCGAAAAGATTCGCCGGGATACCGAACGCGACTATTTCATGAGCGCCGAAGAGGCAAAACAATATGGAGTCGTAGACAAAGTGATTACAAAAAGAGAAATACCACTCAAGGAGTCCACAGTATAAGGAGATTAATAACTTATGACTAAAAAAAGGGATTCCATAGATGATTTGACCTGCTCATTCTGCGGCAAAGGCCAGGATGAAGTCAAAAAACTTATTGCCGGCCCGTCGGTGTATATTTGCGATGAATGTATACAGCTGTGCAACGAAATTATTGCCGAGGAATACAGCCAGGATATAGATGAAACCGGGATGGGGGGACTACCCAAGCCGGTGGAAATCAAATCGATTCTGGATGAATATGTAATCGAGCAGGACAAACCGAAAAAAATCCTTTCAGTGGCTGTTCATAATCATTACAAACGTATCCATACAAAAATGGACATGGATGGTGTCGAGATTCAAAAGAGCAACATCCTGCTGATCGGGCCTACGGGCTCCGGCAAAACGCTTCTTGCACAAACTCTTGCAAAAATTTTGAATGTGCCTTTCACAATCGCCGACGCGACCACCCTTACCGAAGCGGGATATGTCGGGGAGGATGTCGAAAACATCGTTCTCAGCCTGGTTCAAATGGCTGATTATGATGTCGATGAGGCCTGTAAAGGTATCGTTTATATTGATGAAATAGATAAAATCGCTCGTAAATCCGACAGCCCTTCCATAACCAGGGACGTTTCGGGGGAAGGCGTGCAGCAGGCCTTGCTGAAGATAATCGAAGGCACTTTGGCCAATATCCCACCGAAAGGCGGAAGGAAACATCCACAACAGGATTTCGTAAAGGTGGATACGAGCAACATTCTTTTCATCTGCGGGGGCATGTTCAACGGCCTGGATCGAATCGTTCAGAACCGGCTTGGTAAAAAAGTCATGGGCTTTGAAGCCGACATCCAGAGCAAGAACGAAATGGATCAAGGCGAAGTGCTTTCGCAGGTCCAACCGGAAGACTTGATCAAATTCGGTCTTATTCCTGAATTCATCGGCCGCATACCCGTACTGGCCACCTTGAATGAGTTGAGCCAGGAAGCTCTTGTACGGATATTGACGGAACCCAGGAATGCGCTGGTAAAGCAATATAAAAAACTGTTTGAACTGGAAGGAGTGGAACTTAAATTCACCGATCAGGCGTTGATCGAGGTGGCCAAACAGGCGCTGGCCCGGAAATCCGGGGCAAGAGGTCTAAGGGCGATCCTGGAGGCCATTATGCTTGATATAATGTACGATATACCCACCACCAACGGAATCCGGGAGTGCATTATTGGAGAAGAAGTGATCACAAAAGGAACTGAGCCGCTTCTCCTGTATGAACACCAGGAAAGCCAGGCGAATTGCGGGTGAATATATGTTTAAAGCAAATAGTGATAATGAATCCATCTACGGAGAGCAACTCCTTTTCCCCCTGTTGCCGCTAAGGGACGTAGTGGTATTTCCAAACGTCGTCGTTCCTCTCTTTGTCGGCAGGGACAATTCCATCAGGGCACTGGAATACGCTATGGCCCATCGCAAGGAAGTGTTTCTTGCAACGCAAAAGGAGGCTAAAGTCGATGACCCGAAATCGAAGGACATTTACACCTACGGCACCATCAGCGTGGTGCTGCAGCTGCTGAAACTGCCTGACGGCACAGTCAAAGCCCTTATAGAAGGAAAAGCACGGGGCCGAATAGAAAATTTCGTCGATCGTCACGGCTTCATGATCGTTGAGGTGTCGAAAGCACCCCGGGCCGCGAGGGTGGATGTGGAAACCGAAGCCCTCGTTCGGGCCGTGAATACCGCATTCACCGAATACGCCAAGCTCAACAACAAGATAAGCCAGGAAGTCGTCAACACGGTAACTTCCATTGAAGATCCGGAAAGACTCGGTGACACAATAGCAGGCCACCTACCCCTCAGAGTTAGCGACAAACAAATTCTGCTCGAGACCGAGGATCTCAACAAGCGACTGGAAAGGCTTTTTGAAAAGCTGAGCGGCGAGCTGGATATTCTCAGGCTGGAAAACCGGTTGCGGGCCCGGGTCAAAAAACAGATGGAAAAGACCCAGAAAGATTATTACCTCAACGAGCAGATGCGTGCCATCCAAAAAGAAATGGGGGGAAAGGACGATTTCAAGGCCGAGCTTGATGAACTCGAGAAGCGCATCAAGCGAAAGCGACTCAGCAAAGAGGCCCACTCACGTGTGAAACAGGAATTCAAGAAGCTGAAGATGATGTCTCCCATGTCCGCAGAAAGCACGGTGGTCAGGAATTACATCGACTGGATTCTTTCGATCCCGTGGTATGAAAAAACCAGATCAAAACTGGATGTGGACGAAGCCGAAAAGATCTTAAACGAAGATCACTACGGTCTTGAAAAACCGAAGGAACGCATCCTGGAATACCTCGCCGTGCAGAAGCTTACGAAAAAGCTTCGCGGACCCATACTCTGCCTGGTGGGCCCTCCTGGCGTCGGCAAGACTTCTCTCGCCAAATCAGTTGCCAGGGCGACCGGCAGGAATTTTGTCCGGCTTTCCCTGGGTGGAGTGCGGGATGAAGCTGAGATAAGGGGACACAGACGTACATATATCGGGGCTATGCCCGGTAAAATCATCCAGTACATTAAGAAGGCTAAAACCAGCAACCCCGTGTTCTGCCTGGATGAGGTGGATAAAATGAGCACCGATTTCCGGGGGGATCCCTCGGCTGCCCTTCTTGAAGTGCTGGACCCGGAACAGAACTATGCTTTCAGTGACCACTACATGGACCTGGATTACGATCTGTCGGATGTTTTTTTCATTACTACTGCGAACAATCTTCACAGTATTCCCGTGCCCCTTCAGGACAGGATGGAAATCATACGGCTTGCAGGGTATACCGAACTCGATAAATTGAATATTGCCAAGCAGTTCCTGGAAAAAAAGCAGGTTAAGGAAAACGGACTGGTACATGGCAACATTTCTTTCAGCGACGGGGCTATCCTGACGATAGTCAGGCATTACACCCGAGAAGCCGGGGTGCGGAACCTGGAGCGGGAGATATCTTCAATCTGCCGCAAGGTTGCAAAAGTGGTGGCTAAAGAGGGGCCCGAAACATCGATTTCGGTGACCAGCGCCTCGATCGGAAAATACCTGGGCATACCCAAATTCCGTTATGGACGTTCGGAGGAGAAAGACACCATTGGCGTGGCGACCGGGCTTGCCTGGACCGATGTTGGCGGTGAGCTTCTTCAGATCGAAGCCACCGTGATGCCCGGGAAGGGGAACCTCGTGCTTACGGGAAAACTCGGGGATGTGATGCAGGAATCGGCGCGGGCTGCCTTGAGCTATGTCAGGTCACGCGCGAGACAACTTAGATTGCCTGATAATTTTTATGAAAAAACAGATATCCACGTACATGTCCCTGAAGGAGCGATTCCTAAGGACGGCCCTTCTGCGGGTATCACGCTTGCCACGGCCATGGTATCCGCACTCACCCAGCATCCCGTCAGCCGGGATGTGGCCATGACCGGTGAAATCACTTTGAGAGGCCGTGTTCTGCCGATAGGGGGCTTGAAGGAAAAGATACTCGCGGCTCACAGGGGCGGGCTCGGCAAGGTGATGATACCAGAAGAAAACAAAAAGAATATCGAGGAAATACCTAAGAGAGTTTTAAGGAAAGTCGAGATCATTCTTGTTGAACATATGGACAAGGTGCTCACCAATGCACTCGTATTAGACGAAGATGAGCAGCTTTTCGCGCCGGAGGAAGAATGCACTCCTTTCCGTCTTGGAGAACTGGTGCAGCCCGAGGGCAAAGTGGAGCCGGATCTACATGTTCCTGCCCATTGAATTTTTCTTGACAACGCATCTCGATATTGGTATCTAGATACGTTCTCAACGCAGGCGGGTAGCTCAGCGGGAGAGCATCGGCCTTACAAGCCGGGGGTCACGGGTTCAAATCCCGTTCCGCCTACCAGAACGGTAAGGTTCTAAAAAGATGTTTATTTTCCCGGGGGCGTAGTTCAGTTTGGTTAGAACGTCCCGATGCTGTTCATCGGGAAGGTCCCGAGTTCGAGAGTCTGATGAAGGTGTTTGTTACCGGGGGCGTAGTTCAGTTTGGTTAGAACGCCGGCCTGTCACGCCGGAGGTCGCGAGTTCGAGTCTCGTCGCTCCCGCCATAATTTCAGCTAACCCGCCTGGGAGTTGCCCCTGGCGGGTTTTTTATTTCTGCGACCTCCGGCGTGACAGGCCGTTGGTTTACAGGATCACCGCATGCCCTATTACGTCTACATTCTGCAAAGCGCACCGGCTACCGGATATATTGCCGGGCGATTTGTTCGGCGATAAGCGGGGCGTTTCCGCCTGAGCGGTTGTTTATGAC
>DSCZ01000381.1 GCA_011048855.1 Desulfobacteraceae bacterium
CCACCAGCTTTCCCAGGTACATGACCGCTATGCGGTCCGAGATATGCTCAACCACCGCCAGGTCGTGGGCTACAACGAGATATGAAAGCCCGCGCCTCTCCTTCAGGGAATCCAGAAGGTTGATGACCTGTGCCTGGATGCTCACGTCCAGAGCGGAAACCGGTTCATCTGCTACGATGAACTCCGGATTCATTGCAAGGGAACGCGCGATCCCTATCCTCTGTCTCTGGCCACCTGAAAATTCATGGGGATAGCGGTTCATATGATCGGGCTGGAGCCCCACCTCGGACAAAAGCTCGCGCACGCGATCCTTCCAGTCACCTCCGTCCGTCAGACCATGAACCCTCAGCGCCTCCCCGATGATCTCCCTAACCCGTAGCCTGGGGTTCAAAGACGAGTATGGATCCTGGAAAATCATCTGCACCCTGGTTCTGAACCGCGCGAGATCACCCTTCGGAATGCGTGCGATATCGCTACCCCGGAATAGTATTTCGCCTGAAGTGGGCTCATATAGGCGGACAAGGCATCGGCCCACAGTCGACTTCCCGCACCCGGACTCGCCTACGAGGCCCAGGACCTCCCCCTCGTTCACACTCAGGCTGACGCCGTCTACAGCGTAGACGTACCCCGCCGTCCTTCCGAAAAATCCTTTCCGGATTGGGAAATGCATCTTGAGATCCCTCACGTCCAGTAGCGCAGGACTTGAATCTTCCTCGGGACGGAAACGAGATAACTCAGTCATGATTTCCTCAAATACGGATCCATAAGATCTCGGAGCGCATCCCCCGACAGGTTTATTCCCAGCGCCGCCATGAAAATGGCCATCCCGGAAAATGTTGCAAGCCACCACTGCATCAACAGATAATCGCGCCCTTCGGCCAGCATCGTCCCCCAGGACGGGGTCGGTGGTTGAATACCCAGTCCCAGAAAGGAAAGCAGTGACTCACGTATGATCGCGCGGGCTACCTCGACGGTCGCAAGCACCAGAATCGAAGGAAGAATGTTCGGGAGAATATGACGCACCAGTATCCTGGCGGCGGCGAAACCCAGTGATTTGGCCGCAAGGACGAATTCACGTTCACGGAGCTTCATGGTTTCGATACGTGTGACACGCGTGAAAACAGGCCACCCGGTAAGCCCGAGCGCGATCACGATGTTCTGGAGTGACGGCCCCAGAACCGCCACCAGAGAAATGGCAAGAAGGATGAACGGAAACGCCATCTTGACGTTCACTACAAAGGATATTACGGAGTCGGTCTTACCCCCGTAGTAGCCTGCCAGGAGCCCCATCGTGACCCCCAGAAAGATCTGGAGAACCACGCTCGACACCCCGACAATCAGCGAAATCCGGCTGCCGTGCATGATCCGGCTGAGCAGGTCTCTGCCCAGATGGTCAGTCCCCAGGATATGCCTCGAGTCCCCTTTCTCCATCCAGGCAGGCGGCAGCAATCGTTTCACTATATTCTGCCTGTAAGGATCATGTGGAGCCAGATAAGGCGTGAACAGTGCCGTCGAAACCAGGATGCAAAGGATCGACGCCCCGAGAACCCCCATGCGGAGATGCCACATTTTCCTCAAAACCAGAAACAGAACGCTTCGTTCACCGCTGTCTTCCATTGCCGACCCTGTCTTTTTCAAACGGTGAAAACCGGTGATTTTCAGCCCAGCCGGATGCGGGGATCGATCATGGCGGCCACGATGTCCGCCAGCAGATTCCCGAAAACCACACAGGCCGCGAAGGTTACCACTATTGCCTGCACGACCGGGTAGTCCCCGATACGGATGGATTCGATGGCCAGCCTCCCCAGCCCCGGCCAGGAAAAGACCGTCTCGGTGACCACGGCTCCACCCAGCAGCAACCCGAACTGCATTCCCATGACGGTCACCAGGGGTATCGCAGCGTTTTTGAACGCATGCTTCCACAGCACCCTGGCCTCGATCAGCCCCTTGGCCCGGGCGGTCCGGATATAATCCTGGGTAAGTACATCGAGCATGCCGGACCGGACCAGGCGCATGTTGACCGGGATGATCCAGGAAGACAGCGTGGCGGCCGGCAGCACGAGGTGTGCCCAGGTTCCGTAACCCGACACCGGCAGCCATTTGAGCCAGACGCCGAATATGACTATCAACATGATCCCGAGCCAGTAGATGGGCATCGCCTGGCCCACCAGGACCGAAAAGGTGGCTATGTTGTCGGTAAAAGAGTACCGCCTGATGGCAGCTATTATCCCCACGGGCACAGCCACCAGGTTCGTGAGAATCAGCGCCGCCAGCGCCAGCATCAGGGTCGCCGGGAAACGCTCCCGGATCAGCTGCACCGCGGGGACGCTGGCGACGAAAGAATTTCCGAAGTCCCCGTGCAGGACCACTCTGCCAAGAAAATCCACATACTGGACCACCACCGGCCGGTCCAGGCCCATCTGCTTCTTGAACAGTGCAATATCGCTCGTATCGACTTCCGGAGGCAACAGGAGAAGAGCCGGGTCTGCATTCAAGAAAAGAAGGAAAAAGGAAATCATCGAAATGGCCAGGCAAACGCCCACCGCTTCAACAAAACGCTTGAGGATGTAAGTCTTCATAAGCCCTTACCCCGCTCTCTACTCTTCAGGTTTTCCTGCTTTTGGACGGCACCCGCCCGGACAGCGGGTAATCCGGCCCGGGGACGAAAGAGCCGAAACCCTTAAAAATCCGGTCCATCAACTCGAGCCGTTCGAATATGCTCTTTTCCAGCTTTTCAGCCATGGCTTCCACCAGCGCTTCGACGGCAACTAAAGCGGCACAATTGCTGTCAAACAAAAACAGGCCTGTTTTTGGTACGACCAAAACCTTGTCGGCCAGATGAGACACCGGACTCAACTCTGAATCGGTAATCAGAACAATCCTGGATCCCCTCCGGGAGAAATGTTCCATCGCCGAAGCGGCCTGGCGGGAGTAACGTCGGTTGCAGACGGCGAGCAGTACATCCTCGGAACCGACATTGATAAGTTGATTGGGAAGCGTAGAGGACCTGTTATCCAGCAAGTGAACGTTCGGCCGGAGATAGTTGGCCATGATCCAGAAAGAATAGGCGACCCCCGCTGAGATAAGCATTCCCAGCACATATACAGCGCCGGGCGCGCGGGCGAGCAGACCCGCAGCCTCCTGGAACAGGGTTGTTGAGATGCCCCCCCGTGCCTCTTCCAGATTCTTTACCGCATTGCTCAAACAGCATTCCAGATAATCGGACCTTTTGCCGGGCGCCTTACGTTGTGAATATCTCTCGATTGGCGATTGCAAGCGTTCGAGTAATTCGTTCTGCACCATTTCCTGAAAATCGTTGAAACTCTGATACCCCAGGCGGGAGATGAAGCGGGCAACGGTAGCCTTCGAAACGCCGCACTTCTCGCCGATCGATGTGACTGATTCGAATGCGATGCGCCGCTGTTCCCGTACGAAAAAATCGGCTATCTTGGCTTCGCTTGGGGTCACTTTTCGCATTGACCTCAAGCGGTCGATCAAGAGTTTCCCAAGCATAATGTAACACTCGTTCGGAATAAGCTAAAAGAGAAACAGTTGTTTCAAACTACCACCGTGACAGTTGTCTGTCAAACAGAAAAATAATTTGAGCCGGATTCATCTCCCAGAATACAAGGACATACGAACGAAGTGGTCCGAAAATGTTACAAAATGTATGAGAAGTTATTTGACCGGCCTTATAAGTACAGGCAATACTGAAATTTTTCCCGGGAGACGGAGAATGACATCCCCAGAAACACTCACAGCGAGTCTCGATGAATATCTCAAAGCGATGCTCCTTATCTGTGGGAGCGATTTTTGGCTCCGACAATAGACACAACTCCAGGGGAATCAAAGTCTTACCTTACCGTTGAAAAAAAGTCTTGACGTTCTTTTCGCCTCCCCTTATAAGTTTAGTCGTTACTAACTTTTTCGGAGGCAAAAGATGACCACTGCAGGTGCGCTCACGGCAAGCCTTGAAGACTATCTTGAAGCTATCTTTCTGATTATCGCCGAAAAGCAGGCGGTAAGGCCGAAAGACATCGCCAGGCGTCTCAAGGTCAGCAACTCGTCGGTCACGGGTGCTTTGCGCTCCCTTGCCGAAAAGGGCCTTATCAATTATGCCCCCTATGATGTCATCTCCCTCACCCCGGCTGGAAAAGCCGCCGCCAGCGACGTGGCCAGGCGTCATGAAGTGCTCCGGGATTTTTTCGTGAACGTTCTAGCGATAAACGAGCACGAAGCCGATGAAGCGGCCTGGAAGATGGAACATTCGATTCCGAAATCCATCCTGGACCGTTTCATCCAGTTCGCCGAATTTGCTGAAGTATGCCCCCGAGGCGGCACCCATTGGATTTCCGGTTTCGGCTACTACTGCGACCGGGGAGACACACAGGAAAACTGTGAAAAATGTATTTCCGTGGCCCTTGAAGAAGTTAAACAACGAAAAAGGCGGCGAAATTTGAAACAGACCGCAACAATCAAGCTGAATGACTTGAAACCGGGACAGAAGGGCAAAGTGGTCAAAAACGCTACACAGGCTGAAACGACCAGCCCGGGTACCGTGGGTACCGTGATTGGTGTGACCCCCGGATCTGTCGTTGAGGTTGAAAGAGTGGCTCCATTAGGAAGCCCGATCGACATAAAGATCAAAGGGTATCATCTCTCTGTAGGGAAAGATCAGGCCGATGGGATTGAAATCGAATTACTTCAGTAAAGCTGGCCCGGAAAGCAAGGGGTGTGCAAAATCTCTGGCGGCGGTTCAGATCGGAAAACCTGTACGGTTCGTAGGCGTAGATGCGGGAAGGGGGCTTACAGCCAGGTTGACAGCCATGGGGTTTGTACCCGGAATGGAAATCCAATTGCTGCGCAGTTGCCGCAACGGCCCGTTCCTTGTCGAGGTCATGGGAGCCAGGATGATGCTCGGACGTGAAATGGGACAAAAAATAATCGTTGAATAATTTTTTTTTGCCGATTACTTTTGGCGCGCCTAAAAAATTAAGGCATGCCAAAATCATTTGGGATTTAACAAAGGAGAACAAAAAATGTTTCATCGCTTTCGCAGGCGGGGACGAAGGCCTTCCGCCGAATGCCCCGGCTGCGCCAAGGAAACTGCGAATACAGGCTGCCGGGTTCTGGCACAGTTAGGTAAAGGCTGCTGCTGCCGGGTACGGGGTCACAAAGCTAACGGTGCTGTTCGTCAAAGGCTCCTGGATCTCGGCTTTGTACCCGATGCAGAAGTTGAAATGATTCGTTGCGCGACGCTGGGAGACCCTCTTGAAATGCGGCTGGGAGACTACTACGTAACCCTCCGTAAACGTGAAGCTGAGATGATCGAGGTAAAAGACGGCGACTGCACTGCCGAACATAAACCAAAGCTCAAAAGCTGAAACCAGCAGTCTATAAAGGGTTCATATGACCGCCGCTGCAAGCAATATCATCATCGGATTGGCCGGCCAGCAGAACGCCGGAAAGTCAACCATTTTCAACATGCTGACTGGTGCAAGCCAGCATATCGCGAATTATCCCGGCGTAACGATCGATAAGAAGCTCGGCAGTTATCGAGATGAATACGGCCGAGTTGAGGTTGTGGATCTTCCGGGCAATTACAGCTTGACCTCCTTCTCGCTCGAGGAACGGGTGGCCCGGAATTTCCTTCTGCGGGAAAAACCGGATGCAATTTTAAATGTAATAGATGCTTCCAGTCTGAGGCGTGGACTTTGCTTTACATTCCAGCTTCTGGAGATGTCTTTCCCGGTAGCAATGGCATTGAACATGGTCGATGTAGCCGAAGCCAACGGCCGCAAAATCGATCATGAAAAGCTCTCCAACCTTCTCGGCATTCCAGTCGTTCCGACAATCGGGCGCAAGAGCCTGGGTAAAACCGAACTGAGGCAGGCAATCCGCTCGACCGCAGGCTCAAATCCCACAGGTCATTCCTTTCATGTGGACTACTATGCCCTTGAAGAACATCTTGCCGCCCTCATGGAGTTGATTGCCGTATCGAAGGCTTTATCCGGGACTGTTTCATTGCGCTGGCTGGCTGTCAAACTCCTGGAGGAAGATCCTGAAGCCCGCAAACTGGTATCCCGTTATCATGAACAGGCCGAGGAGGTTCTCGAAGCGGTGGATACCACAGTGCGGTCGTTTCAAGAAAAAACCGGCATGGCCACACTCGACTACATCGTTTCATGCCGAAGCCGAAAGGCTTCGGAAATCGTAGACAACTGCGTAAAAGAAACCGACGCAGGCACCGTACACTTCTCCGAAAGAATCGACCGTGTGCTTCTTCACCGCGGTTTCGCACCGGTGTTCCTGTTGTTTACCGTTTACCTGATCTATGAGCTTTCAATCGTCCAGGGATACAAGCTCACGGTTTTGACCTGGCCGGTCCTTGCTTGGGTCAGGGCCACCGTGGCGGGGATTCTGCCGGATGCCGGGCTGCTTCACGATACAATACTCCGTTCGCTTCCGCTGTGGATGGTGGACAGTGTCAATACACTGTTGAACTACGTCCCGATTTTCATGATCCTCTTCGCGCTCATCGCCATACTTGAAGACTCCGGCTACATGGCCAGGATCGCTTTCATCCTGGACAAGGCATTTCATCGTTTCGGGCTTCACGGCCAGTCCACCCTGCCCTTCATCCTGGGGGGAATATTCACCGGGGGGTGCGCTGTTCCGGGAATTATGGCCACGAAAAGCATCCCCGATGAGCGCTCCCGGCTGGCCACCATCCTTACCGTGCCGTATATGAACTGCATGGCTAAAATCCCGCTGTACACACTGCTGGTGAACATCTACTTTCCGTCGTACAAGTCTCACGTGATGCTGTTCATCTCGACGATCACGATCATCATGGCAATGATCGTCGCCAAGCTGCTGACAACAACGATTTTACGCGGGCGGGAGACAGCACCGTTTGTGATGGAGATGCCAAGCTACCACCTCCCCACGTTGACCGGGGTGCTGCGAAGAGCCTTCGATCGCACCTGGGTTTATATAAAAAAGGTCGGCACAATAGTTGTTGCCGTCGCAGTCTGTGTATACGTCCTTCTGCAATTTCCCGGCCTCCCGCAAGGCCGCACTGAACATTATGAATCAGAAATGGAGCGGGCGGTGGAAACATTTCACAATCATATCCAGGATACCGGCTACGCTCGAATGTTGCAGGAAAAACCGATCGTGAAGCTCCTGAACGTCTCAGCCGCCTACCGGGATGCCAAACTGGCCGCTTCTACCAGGGAGGCTTCAAGCGCAGTGGATGCCGGATACGAAACGCGACATCCAGAACTATTTCAATTTCTTCGGCCCAGGGACGCCGATGCACGCAAGGTAAACCGGGCTCTGCGAAACCTGAGCGCTGAACGTGCATCGCTGCGTACAAAAATACGCGAAGAAACCATCTTATATAGTTATTTCGGCGCCGTCGGCCGCGCCGTAGAGCCGATTACAAAATTCGCCGGATTCGACTGGAAAATCAACGTTGCGTTGATCAGTTCCTTCGCCGCAAGAGAATCGAGTGTCGCGACCCTCGGCGTACTGTTCCAGGAAGGGGCCGACGAAAATGTCACGCTGGAGGAACGTATGGGCCGGGAAAGTAAAACCGGTGGGCGCACGCCACTCCATGCATTGGCGCTGATGCTCTTTTTCGCACTTTATCCTCCCTGCCTCGCTGCGACGATCATGGTGAAGGTGCAGACCGGCTCCTACAAATGGATGCTGTTCTCGATCGCCTTTCCCACCGCCTTCGGCCTCGCTATAGCAAGCGGTGTGTTTTCCATCGCGTCTGCGCTCGGTTTAACCGGCATCCAGGCCATGGGCGGATTCTACTTTCTGGCACTGGGAACAGCCGCGGCATTGTCGTTTATTCCGGACCCTGCCTGGGAACGGGAACAAAAACGGATGATAGAGGAGGCTTAGAAAGAAATGATCCGTGAATATTTGATTCCGGCTGCGATACTGGCCTGGGCTTTTTTTTATCTCCGGCGTACGTTCACCCGTAAAGGGGGCTGTTCATGCGCCGGATGCCCCATGGCGAGGTCAAACCACGCGCTGGGTGCCACAAAAAGCACGTGCACCCCCGCTTGTTGCCCTGCCGGTCAAGAGAGCGGTGAGGGGCAAACATGATAAACCCCCTCGTTATTATAGCGAGGGCAAACAAAAACTATGGAGGCTTTATTATGATCAAGAAGTATTTCGTTTTGGCAGCAGTTTTTGGATGGTTGATTCTTCCCGGATCGGCTTCCGCTCACACCCCCTTGTTCTCATGCTTTGACAACGGAGATGAAACCATCTTCTGCGAAGGAGGCTTCTCCGACGGCTCGGGCGCAGCCAGCGTACCTATTATCGTCAAGGATGGGGAAGGAAACGTAATATTCAAAGGTGAGCTTTCCAGCACCAGTGATATTGAGTTCAAAAAGCCTGAAGGAGATTATTCGGTGCTGTTCGACGGCGGGGAAGGACATAGAATCGAGATCCCGGGATCCAAAATCTTTGAGTGAAAGGAGAAAGACATGAAGCGAGGATTACTGATTTTCACCGGTTTGATTGCCCTGTCCCTGTTTTGCATTACGCCCGCCTGGGCTCATTTTCAGATGCTCTATACCCCCCAGAGCGCCCTTGAGCGTGGGGGCGGGATGACCTTGAAGCTTGTTTTCACGCATCCCTTCGACGCCGGGCACACTATGGATATGGAACCGGTCCAGGAATTCTACGTCATGCACCGGCGCGGAGAAGAAGGAGAACCGCGAAAAACGGATCTGAAGGAATACCTGAAAGAAATCAACTGGACCGGCCGGGAAAATTCAGGGAAAGCTTTCGAAGCCAAGTTACCGTCAAAGATCATGCGGTCGATGGGGGATTATATTTTTATTGTAGTTCCCGGCCCTTACTACGAAAAGGCGGATGATGAATACATTCAGCAATTCACCAAGATGATCGTGAATGTAGGCGGCATTCCCGGCAACTGGCATGAGCCTGCCGGTCTGCCGGCGGAAATCCTGCCGCTGGACAAGCC
Organism: Desulfobacteraceae bacterium; assembly: GCA_011048855.1. Next base: position 9,014 of record DSCZ01000381.1, read on the forward strand.
CTACGCCAACTGGACCGGCGGAGTTTTCCGGGGGATTGTGATGTCCGAAGGCAAGCCTGTGCCCCATGCCGATCTTGAAATCGAGTATTTGAACTATAAACCGAACATGGAAAAAAATGCCTTCGAAGGTGAGGCTGAAATCAATGCGTCCCACCCGTCTTTTGAAACGATGGGCATACGTGCCAACGCACAGGGGGAATTCGCCATCGGTCTCCCCAAAGCCGGGTGGTGGGGTATCGCCGCCCTGGGTTCCGGCCCCGTGGATCAACATAACGGCAAGGGGCTGGCACAGGAAGCCGTGCTCTGGATACAGGTAACCGACATACCTTGAACCGCAAGGTCAACGAAATGCGCGCCGATTTCCAAATCTTCCCTGTTTGGCCTCGGTCGTGCGCTGTGACTACCTGCGGGGAAAAGACACCCCTACCCCCGGTGGCTTCTCAACCGGGGGTAATAATCAAGAATATCTTGCTGTATGAGCATTCTTGTTTTTTAGGATTATATCTATGAATAATACAATCAACATATATCAGTTAAATCAAAGTCTAAACAAACTACACGAAAAGATAGATACTCAGCTTGAGTTCCTGGTCGGGGTAACCACTTTTCAGCGCAAACTCGAAAAGGAGATTGCCGATCAAAACAAAGTTGACAAGGTTCCGCACCGCGAAAAACAACTCCTTCAGGTTTTGCAGGAAGCAATTTTCGTCCTGGAGGAAAGTCGGAAAGCATTCCGCTCGAAGCAGCTCGAATGCCTGCGCAAAAGACTGACAAAGGCACTGGTCGATATAAGACAAACAGACTGAAAAGGTTCTTTTTGAAAAAGTCCCTTGACAATTGTTGCCAGGCGGTTTATTAGAGGAGTCTAATAAGTTTAATACTCCAAAACTCAAAGGGGCTGTTATGACGGCGTCAACAGATCACTACAAGGCGGAAAAACCTTTAACCGCCACAATGGAAGATTATCTGGAAGCGATTTTTGACGTGGACAAAAACAAAAAGGTCGTCCGTGTCAAGGATATCGCCAAGCGGCTGGACGTCAAAATGCCCACGGTTACAAGTATGCTCAAGACGTTGAACGACAGAGGCCTGGTAAACTATGAGAAGTACGAATATGTGGAGTTGACCCCTACCGGGGCCGCTGTGGGCCGGGAGATGCGGCGCAGGCACCAGATGCTTTACCGGTTTTTAACCGGAATTTTAAAAATTGACATGAAAACAGCTGACAATGAAGCGTGTAAGATGGAGCACACCCTCAGCCCGGGTACGCTGGAGCGATTGACCGATTTCATGGAATTCATCCAGACCTGCCCCCGGACAGGTGAGAGTTGGCTCAGCTTTTTTGAAGAGTTTCACAAGAAAGGGCATAAACCGGATAACTGCTCGACATGTGCCGAGCAGTTCCTCTGCGAGCTGAAAGAGAAAGTCCAAGCACCGAAACAATAGCGGGAAAGGACTGTAGTCTGTCCGGGGAATAAGAATAAAAAGGTCATTGCCGACCCGCGACCCGTCTTGAACGATTCTCGGACGGTTTTTTTTGAAGGATATTGTTAGAATCTCAAAACGTTTTTAGATAATTCTATCTATTAATTTAATTGCTGTTCGCCGCAGGGATGCCTTACGGTTCCATGTCCATTGCGCAGGCATGAGAAAAGTGAGGGCGTAACTCGAATGAAAAATCATCGGGTTGCGCCTTTTTTTATTCGCCGGAAGGCATCATGACAGCCCTGCCGGTTCTACGATGGAGGAAATAATTAAATCCACATCCCTGCATATCGAGCGCACTGCTTGTGCGGTGAGGCCACAGTGATTCTAACGGAGGTGAAAGATGAAAAGCAAATTTCAAGTGGCGATACAGAAAAACCAAGGCGGTCTCTATATGGCGATCCGGGGGGACTTCGATGGAAGCTCCGCCTGTCGGCTGGCGAATCTGCTTCACGAAAAGTATGAAGGCAACGGTGAGGTGACCATAGATACACAGGGACTGAAAGCGATCAACCCTTTCGGTTGCAGCACCTTCCAAACCATGCTGGACCGTGCTGCTGTGCCGGCCAAACGTTTGACCTTTCGGGGAAACAACGCCCAACTGATCGCCCCCGAAGGAAGTAAAATCGTGCCTGACCCCGACAAGCACCGCTGCAGGTGCAACGGCAGGTGCACAAACTGCAAATGCCATTCGAATTGAGTCTTAATTGATCAATTATGCCGAATAGGACTGCTCGATGAGACTTGATACCATTTCGGGGCATCCCGAACAAACACAGGAAGATCGACGTGTCGGTATAACTCCCGGTGTCTGGAGTTTCCAACAGCTCCGCGTCTCCTTCTGGGGTCCGGCGACTACCGTGAATCCCCTTGGGCAATGTGATTCGGAAACGGGTCTCTGCCGGATGCTCGTATGCCTGAAGGGCGACCTGCGGCTCTGCATGGCCGGTATTGGAAAAGAGTGTGATTTTTTCGTGCCCTCCGGCAACTGCAGCCTGCATTACCACCCGGGGTATTGCAGCTGCCTCGATTGTCTTGACTGCGGGCACAACGATCGACAGCAGTTCTTTGAGCTGGCCTGCCCTGCCCGCACATTCGTGGAACTGGCTGAAGGCACCCGGGTCGGCCGGGAGCTGGCTGCCGCCGTCGATACAGAACTGCCACTGCAGATCCTCCAGCCGATGACCCCGGAGATCCACCGGGTGTTGATCTCTCTTCAGGAAGCTCGGCCGGAATCCGGCGGAGCAGCGACGCTGGTGATTGCCAAGAGCATGGAAATCTTGTGGTTCTTCACCCAAGCACAGGATGAAACGATTGGCCATAAGCTGTCGAGGGACACCTGCAGGGCCGTTGAAAAAGCGTGCTCCATTCTGGAAAACATGATGGCGGATCCGCCGCCCCTCGAGTCCCTTGCCGCACGGGTCGGAATGAGCCTGTCCAAGTTCAAGCAGGTTTTCTCCCTTGTGTACGGCATGCCCCCTTACGCGTATCTCAGGCTACTGCGAATGGAACGAGCCAAACACCTGCTGTCCGCGCGAAAAATGAGCGTCACCGAATCGGCCTTTGAGGTCGGCTACAGCAACCTGAGTCACTTTGCCAAGATTTTTGCCGCTCACTACGGTATAAAGCCGTCGCAAGCCAGGCATGGATGCTGATCTTTGCCGTGCTTCCCGTAAATTCCGGCTTCGAGCGATAGTTTTTTGGCTTCAAGAGTTAGCCATCTCTAACAGAAGACGTGCTATAAAACAGTCATACAAAATTGTGCTTCGTTCGTTCCCGGTTGCATATCTTGATCATGGTCTGTTTCCGGGTCATCGCCTTTTCCATATAAAAGGGCATATTTTTCAACATCAAAATTCTAGGAGGAAAAAATGATTATTGCAGTTTCGAAAGCGCGGTGGTTGGTGATGTCGGTGGTGGCTTTGTGTCTGTTTTTCGGACTCCAATCCTTGTCCAAAGCTGCCTGCCCGGGCAAAACAGCCCCCTACCCCGAATCCGTAAAGGATTTGCCACCAATAACATTTGTCCGTGAAGGCGAAACCAGAGCCATCAGCCTGTGCGACGCCTTCGATTTTCACGGCCATGCCTGCCCCGGCGCAACGATGGCTTTCATGGCCGTGCGCTATGGTCTCGAGTTGTTGTACGGCCCCGAAACACCGTCGGTAGACGATCTGATTATTGTAACAAGGGCGCCCGGAGGCCCGATGGATCTTCTGGATCTGATCATGAAAGGCGAAGATCGAGCCAAGCGGACCTGGCCGCCGGCGGGCATCACCCGTAATGCCGAAAACTTTGTTTTCCAGTTTTACCGAAAATCCACGTTACAAAGCGTAATCGTGAAGCTTGAGGACGGACTTTGGCCGAGAGATTGGTTCGAACTAAGGGATAAATTCAAAGCCGGAAAAATCACCGATGCCGAGCAGAAGAAACGTCAGAAGGACCGACAGTCTATCCTCCGGGAGTTTCCCAAAAAGTCTTTCTCAGAACTGTTCGGGGAACCCGAGGTCTTTACCTTTATTGCCTGGGGAAACATCGAGTCGGGCGAAATGGACAACTGCATCCGGCAGCAGAGGAAAGCAATGAAAAGCGCACAATAGGTTCCAAGCGCATATTTCAAATTATAATAAATAATTATATTAATTTATATTTTTATCCGGAACGTTCAACGGTCCTCAAATTTACTATGGCGAGGAAAGGGAGGACGTGACGACCTGTGTTTTCCAACAGGGTTGTCACGCCCTCACCTTTTTGACATCAACTCCGGTTCAATGTCCGCGAGGAGGATTCAAATGCACATGATAAAAAAGGAAAGTGTCCGCAGATCGGGTGGTTTGCGATTTCACACATTTTACACTCTATTCGCCTGCGCCTTGGTCCTGCTTATCTCGGGGCCTGTCTACGCCGAAAATTCAGAAGGCACTAGAC
>DSCZ01000385.1 GCA_011048855.1 Desulfobacteraceae bacterium
ATTCAGCGGTGAAGCATCAGGGTGTAAGGGCCTATAAGCTTGCCAGAAAAGGGGTTCATGTTGATCTGAAAAAGAGAGCGGTGAATATTTTTGAACTCGAACTGATTGATTACCAGGCACCTTATGCGACGCTGAAGATTCGGTGTTCTGCGGGGACATACGTCCGGGCCCTCGCGGCCGATCTTGGCGAAGCGATGGGTAATGCAGCACATTTGACGGCTTTGAGGCGTCTCAGTGTGGGTTCGTACACCTGCACAGACGCTTTGAATTCCGTAGATTTGAAGAGTGGGGCGGCTTGCCGCGAAAAACTGTTTACCCGGTTAATTGATCCGGTGAAGGCACTTGAATGGATGCCTTCAATAACCATATCGGCCGAGCTGGCCGACAGGATGCGCCTGGGATATCAACCGAAAATGGCCGAGATGGACGCCGAAGCCGATTTTGTAAGCCGAACACAGGGTTGCTTGGTTAAAGTTGTCGCCGATGGCAGCCTTGTTGCAGTGGGCCGTTTGGGTGAGGCCGGAGGAAATGGAAAAAGTGGTTTCACCGGGGAGCGGGTGTTTACATCGTGTTTTTCGAACAATTATAGTAAAGGAGGAAAAAAAAGTGGTTTTAACGGTGGAGGCTAAGAAAGACATTATAGAGAAGTTCAAGACCCACGAAAAGGACACCGGTTCTTCCGAGGTTCAAATAGCTTTGTTGACGGGTCGAATCGAGTACCTTACGGACCATTTCAAAGTTCATAAGAAAGATCATCATTCACGGCGAGGGCTTTTGAAACTTGTTGGAAAAAGAAGGCGGCTTCTGAATTATCTCAAGAAAAACGACATGGAAAAATACCGCGTCGTAATCAAGGAGCTGGGGATTCGAAAATAGGCCTGCACCTCGCTTTTTTTGCTTCAGCCTTTGGCTTGCACCGGTTCACCGGTGGTTTGACATTGTATAGTGCGTAAGAAGTTTATTCTGCAGGCGCCACGCAGGGGCGGGGTGCCGAAGCGCAGCAGGGTGGTATGGAATTGCCAACTAAAATTGAAAGGATAAATTATGATTAAAAGTTGTTCTGTTGAAATCAACGGTAAGCCGTTGAACATTGAATCAGGTCGTATTGCCAAGCAGGCAAGCGGGTCAGCGGTTGTAACCTATGGTGAGACCGTTGTGCTGGTTACTGCGGTTTCGACCGATGAGATTCGTGCGGGAATCGATTTTCTTCCGTTGACCGTCGAATACCAGGAGATGTCATATGCGGGAGGAAGAATTCCAGGGAATTTTTTCAGAAGAGACATGGGTCGGCCCGGAGAAACCGAGACGCTGACAGCACGCTTGATAGACAGGCCGTTGCGTCCGTTGTTCCCCAAGGACTATCATTTTGAAACGCAGGTTATTGCGAGTGTTCTTTCCACTGACAAGGAAAACGAAGCGGATATCCTTGCGCTCCTTGGAGCCTCGGCGGCCCTTGAAGTTTCGGATATACCATTCGGAGGGCCTGTTGCAGGAGTGCGTGTCGGTAGAATCGATGGGGAATTTATCGCCAACCCCACCGTCAGCGAGCAGGCACAGAGCGATATTAACTTGATTGTGGCGGGAAATCGATCAGGGGTGGTCATGGTTGAAGGGGGCGCTCAATTCGCAGATGAGGCGGAAATGATCGACGCGGTTTTTTTTGGATATGACGCTCTTCAACCTCTGCTTGCAATTCAGGAGGAACTCAAGGCGGCTGTCGGGAAACCGAAACGGTCGGTTCCAGTATCCCCATCAATCGATATCGCTGGAGATAAAATACGCGAGGTGGCGGAAACCCGGCTTTCGGAGGTAATCGCGACCGCCGATAAAATGGAGCGTCAGCGAAAGCGGAAAGAAGCCATTCAACATTCAATTGATGCACTGTCAGGTGAATTTGAAGGTCGTGAGACCGACATAGCCGAGGCTGTTCACGATCTTGAAAAAGAAATGGTCCGTCGGATGATTATCGATGAAGGGCGCAGGATTGACGGCAGACCGCTTGACAAGGTCAGGCCGATTGAATGCGTTGTCGGGCTTCTTCCAAGGGTGCATGGCTCCGCTTTGTTTACCCGGGGGGAGACCCAGGCGATGGTGTTTACGACTCTGGGAACAGAACGGGACGAGCAAAGGATTGAATCGATTTACGGAGAGCATTTCAGGTCTTTTATACTTCATTACAATTTTCCGCCATACTCGGTCGGTGAGGCGAAACGCCTGGGCGGACCGGGTCGCAGGGAAATAGGGCATGGCGCGCTCGCCAGGCGTGCCCTTCAACCGATCATGCCCGATCCGGATGATTTCCAATACTGCGTCAGAGTGGTATCAGAGATCCTCGAATCGAACGGTTCATCGTCTATGGCGACGGTTTGCGGGGGAACTTTGTCACTGATGGATGCAGGCGTCCCTATCAAGGATTCAGTTGCGGGCGTGGCTATGGGACTCGTTTCGGAAAAGGGAAAAATAGCCGTACTCACCGACATTATCGGCGACGAAGACCACTATGGTGATATGGACTTCAAGGTTACGGGAACACGGGACGGGATAACAGCCCTGCAGATGGATATAAAAATAGATGGTATAACCCGGGAGGTAGTTCAGCAGGCCCTGAGCCAGGCAAAGGAAGGCCGCCTCCATATTCTGGATGAAATGAACAAGGCGATAGCTAGGCCGAGGCCCGAGATATCACAGTATGCCCCGATAATCATTACGATCAAGATAAAACCCGAGAAGGTGAGAGTTTTGATCGGAGCGGGCGGGAAAACGATTCGAGAAATTACGACGGCAAGCGGGAGCAGGATAGAGGTTGACGATGAAGGCACCGTTCAGATTTCTTCCTGTGACAAGGAAAGTGCGGATTTAGCCGTAAAAATGGTGAAAGATATAGTTCAAGAGGCCGAAGTAGGTAAAATATACAAAGGTAAAGTGGTTAGAATAATGGATTTCGGTGCTTTTGTAGAAATTTTTCCCGGTACAGACGGGTTGGTTCATATTTCACAGCTCGATCGCGAAAGAGTCAATCGCGTGACAGATGTACTCAATGAAGGCGACGAAGTGATGGTCAAAGTTCTTGAAGTAGACGACAATGGCAAAATACGCCTTTCCAGAAAGGCTGCGCTTGAAGAAAGCTGATTCGATGTACAACAAGACCTGTCTGAAAAACGGTGTTAGAATCATTTCCGAAAAATCGGAACACGTGCAGTCGGTTTCGATGGGGATCTGGATAGGTACAGGTTCCAGGGACGAGGATACCGCGTTGAGCGGCATTTCTCATTTCATCGAACATATGGTTTTTAAAGGTACGAAGAGGCGCAGCGGGATCCAGATTGCGAAGGAGTTTGATGCGATCGGGGGACTTTCGAACGCCTTTACAGGAAAAGAGTATACCTGCTATCATGCCAGGGTCTTAAGAAAGCACTTTGATGTGTGCACCGATCTGCTTGGAGACATCGTGTTGAATCCGACATTCAATCCGGTGGACCTTGAACGTGAACGGCAGGTGGTGCTTCAAGAGATAAGCATGGTTGAGGATACACCTGATGATATGATACAGGAACTTCTGACCCGGTCGTTCTGGCCGGGTCATCCGCTGGGGCTGTCGGTTCTTGGCTCGGACGAAACCGTTTCAGGGATCGACCGAGAGGTTTTACTTCGGCATATGGGTTGTGCATATGTTCCCGGCACGATTCTTGTGACCGCCGCAGGAAATATTCACCATAATGAACTGGTCGAACGATTCGCCCCTCTTTTTGAACCCCTGGAGCCGGGTGAGCACCTTCCTCCGCGTTGCAATCCCGAACCCCACGGAGAGATGTCCTGCCATGAAAAAGACCTGGAGCAGGTGCATATCTGCATCGGTGGCTGCGCACCGTCTCAGAAGGATGACAGCCGATTCGCCTGCTCTATTTTCAACACAATCCTGGGCGGCAACATGAGCTCAAGGCTGTTTCAAGAGGTCAGGGAAAACCGGGGACTTGCATATTCGGTGTTTTCTTTCGTTGCTTCGTATCAGGACGCAGGGCTCCTGGGGGTCTACGCCGCCACGGATCCCGGCCAGGTGAATGAACTGCTTTCCACCGTAAAGGCCGAGATACAAAAAGTGTGCGACGGAGAATTGACCAGCTCGGACGTCGAGGCTGCAAGAGAGTATTTGATAGGGTCGATGCATCTTTCAGAGGAGAGCCCGGATCATTTGATGAGTAGACTTGCCAAAAATGAATTTCTTTTCGGTCACCCGGTTAGCTGCAAAGAAGTTGAATCCAGGCTCCTGCAGGTTGATGTCGACGAGGTGGTGGAAGCGGCTTACCATGCTTTTTTACGGCAGCCGGTTTCCCTTGTGACACTTGGGCCTTTCACCAGAAGTGAACTTGATGATGATCATCTGGTTTTTGGAACATAGATGGCGGAAAATCTCAACATCCCGGTAAAATTGCTTCCTCACTCTGCAGGAATGAACCTGCCTGCCTACGCGTCGGATGGCGCCTCCGGCATGGATCTCAGGGCCTGTGTTGAGGAACCTTTAGTCCTGAATCCCGGTGCAACAGCCCTTGTGCCTACGGGAATAGCGCTGGCCATTCCGGAGGGATTCGAGGGAACGATCCGACCTAGAAGCGGTCTTGCTCTTCACCACGGTATTGGAATGGTGAATTCACCCGGTACGATCGACTGCGACTACCGTGGTGAAATCAAGGTGATTTTAATAAACTGGGGTCACGAACCTTTCACTGTAAAGAGGGGGGAAAGGGTTGCACAGCTGGTTTTCTCGCGTGTATTACGCGCAGAACTCCGCCCTGTTTCCGTACTGGATGAAACTTCGAGGGGCGGCGGCGGTTTCGGCCACACAGGGATCAACTGAAAGCCATGTTCAGGTTCTCCGTACTCGCTTCCGGCAGCAAGGGTAATGCCTGTTATGTTGAAACCGCCGAAGCATGTGTGCTTGTAGATGCAGGTCTGAGCTGCAGGGAGATGGAAAGACGTTTGACTCTTCTTGATTTGTCTGCATCCAGACTGGATGCGATTATATTGACCCATGAACATGTAGATCATATCCGGGGCGCCGGCGTCATGGCTAGACGCTATGCTCTTCCGGTATACGCCACCGAGGGAACGATAAGCGCCGGGGCACGCACGATAGGGAAATTGCCGAGGTTTGTTCCGGTTGAGACAGGGGCTCGTTTTGCGATCAAGGATTTGGTCGTTGAGCCGTTCACCAAATGCCACGACGCTTCGGACCCCTTTGCGCTCACTTTGAGCTGTGACGGCATGAAACTGGGAATCGCCACGGATCTCGGGCGCAGCACCCGGCTTGTGGAAGACAAATTACAGGGTTGTAATGCGCTGATCATGGAATTTAACCACGACCCGGATATGCTCGAAAACGGACCTTACCCGCTTTTTCTGAAACGGAGAATCAAAGGGCCTGAAGGACATCTATCAAATGGTGAAGGCGCCTGTCTCGTGAACCTGCTGGCCCACGAAAGCCTGGATTGTGTCGTTTGCGCCCATTTAAGCGAGATCAACAACAATCCATTCTCCGCTCATGAAGAGGCCCGCAGAAGCCTTGTGCATTCAGGCTTTGGAAAGGTACAGCTGATAATAGCAGAGCAGGGATCTCCAGGCGCGCTTATCGAATTGAGAGATGCTCGGGCGGATGTCCTTGACAATCGCGCCGGTAATTTGCTCTCCAAGTCAAAGCCATGAAATGACGGCGTCCTAATAAGTCAAAACAACGATGTCCCTCGGGGTCGGCGCCGCTGCCGGCATAGGCATCGGAAGTTGATCGGCGATTTTTTCGACCCCGATACCTACTCCGACACCGATAAGGCGGGGATGGTAATTTTTACGAGGCCATCATGAAATGGGACATAACTAAAAACACGCACCGTCGAATTGAAAAGCCACGCCTTCAAATCGCCCTTTACCAGCCGGAGATTCCAGCCAACACAGGAAACATCGCCAGGCTGTGCGGTGCAGCAGAGCTGAAACTCCACCTTATCCATCCGCTGGGGTTCAGGGTTGACGACCGTAGTCTCAAGCGGGCCGGTCTTGATTACTGGCACGAAGTGGATGTAGCGCATCATGTGGATTTCCATGCTTTTTTGGATGCTGTGGACCGCGGAGCGGGACTTATTGCATTCAGCCGGCATGCAGAGCGGCCCTATACGGAGGCTTCGATAAGCCCGGGGGGTGTTTTATTGTTTGGTTCCGAAACCCGCGGTCTCCCCGACGAAATACACCGTGGCTGGCCATGCTACCGAATACCGATATGGGGAAAGGTACGAAGCCTCAATCTTTCAACGAGCGTTGGAATCGTAAGCTACCATTTTTTGCACGGGCTTGGCTTCTTTTAAAGCTGCAGCTGCAAGAAGGTCCGGAGTGCTTATTCCCCGGTAAAAACAGGCTCTCGCTTTTCCCTGAAAGCGGCGAAGCCTTCTTCCCGGTCCCTGGTTCCCCGCACCCGTATCGCGCCCTGTTCTTCAACCCTGAGGCCGGCTTCAAGACCTTCGTAGAGGCCGGCGGCCATGGCCTCCAGGACGCATCGTACAGCTATCGGCGGCCTTCGGGCGAGGGTTTCCGCCAGCTCGACCGCTCGGTCCATCAACTGTCCGGGAGGTTTAATTTCATTTACAAGGCCTGCGGCCAAGGCCTCCTGAGCATCTATTCTCCTGCTGAAAAGAATCATATCAAGAGCCTTGGCCCTTCCCACAAGGCGAGGGAGTCTCTGAGTCCCGCCCCAGCCCGGGATGATACCCAGATTTAGTTCGGTTAAGCCTACGGAGAATTTCGGGGCATCCACCATTAGCCTGAAATGGCAGGCCATGGCAAGTTCGAGGCCGCCTCCCAGTGCGTATCCATTGATGACGGCAATCGTGGGCTTAGGGAAACGATCGAGACGTTTCCACAGCGTTCGCCCCATATGGCTGGTTTCAGCCGGGTCGGCCGTATCGGAAACATCAAAGCCCGCAGAAAAGAATTTTTCACCGGCCCCGGTGATTATAACGGCCCGCACTTCATTGTCGTTTTCCACCTGGTCGAGGACTTTTTCGAAAGCCTTCATCGCTTCTAAATTCCAGGCATTTGCAGGTGGGTGGTCGATTACAACCGTTCCTACTTGCCCTGTTTTATTGAAAAGGATTTGGGTCAAATTATACCCCCTTTCTTGCATTGAACCTGTCCATGGACCACCGGACCACCGACGAAGCCCATGTGAGCCCGGCTCCGAAGCTTACCATCAAAATATTATCTGATTTGTCCACGCGGCCTCCCCTGTAAGCTTCATCGAGTGCGATGGGTATTGTCGCCGAGGAGGTGTTCCCGTATTTTTGTATATTTGTAAAAACTTTGTCCATTGAAAGCCCGAGGGACCTTGCCAGGGCCTGAATGATTCGTATATTCGCCTGGTGAGGGACAACGAGTGCAATGTCATCACCGGTGAATTTGTTATGAATGAGGGCTTTCCCGGCTATATCCGACATGCGCTCGACGGCTATTTTGAACACCTTGTTCCCTTCCATGATCATGTAAAAGGGCTTGATGTCCACACCATCAAGAGTATCGGGTATATAGGTGTTTCCCCATTCGGTGTGGAGCAGTTCCCAGAATGTACCGTCCGACCTGATATGTGTTGAAAGAACCCCGCCGGGCTCATCTTTGGCAGAAACCACAACGGCACCGGCGCCGTCTCCCATCAATACGCATGTCCCCCTGTCCCGCCAGTTCAGTATGCTTGAAAGTCTTTCTACGCCGATTACAAGAGCGTTTCGGCAGGTACCGGCCCGTATTGAGTCATCGACTGTTTTCAATGCGAATAAAAAGCCTGTGCAGCCGGCGGATAAATCGTAGGCTGCTGCGTTTGCAGCACGGATATTATTTTGAACCATACAGGCGGTGGAGGGAAACTGCCGGTCCGGCGTCACGGTGCCCGCCACGATCAGATCAAGTTCGTCCGGCGTTACGCCTGCCATGGTCAATGCTTTGTTGGAGGCCTCTGTCGCAAGATCTGTTGCCGTTTCGTTTCTGCCGTTGTGTGATATTCTTCGTTCTTTGATCCCGCTTCGGCGTATTATCCATTCATCACTCGTTTCGACTATTTGTTCGAGCTCCTTGTTTGACAGAACTCTTTTTGGAATAGAAGAACCCGTGCCGGTAATATGACTCGTTGGCATGATAAAATGCTGCCTTTCAAAAAATACAGTTTCTTTCCCCCATAAACGTCACGTTGCTGAGTTGAATTTCATCTTTCGTGGCTGGGGGCGTGCGTTGGTGAAGACGTCTCATTCATCAAGAATCGCTCCACAAGATGGAAGGGGTTTTTGCAAATCTTTGTTTTTATGACGCTTTATGGCTTTATCCCTTTTCCGTTTCACAACAAAAAGCCACGCCCGGACTGCTCGTGGCTGTCTGGCCTGCTATTCTTAAACGTCATTTATAAGGTTGGAAGTATCGGGTGTCAACCTGAAACATTCATAAATAGTGAACTCTGGCACCGGGGGATGTTTCGGTGTCTTGACTGCATGTGAACCTAGTGAGTTTCCATCCGGAAAAGGATCGAAAGGGGGAATATTTTGAATTCCAGTTCAGCTTTTTTCGAATCTGTTGACAGTGTTACTTCAGGGGAGAAATCTGGAACGATTCTGAGGGAAGGGCGGCTTTTTTTTAACCCTTCTGTGGAAGGAGATGTTCGTGCACACGGGTGAACAGGGTACGGACATCCCAGGTCCCTCCCGTCCGGGTCTTGCTTCAGTCGTAGTCAGGTATGAGCGCACGGAGCCTCTAGAGCCTGTCCAGGGCAGGGCGGGTCCTTGCAAGAGTAATGGGTGGATGAAAATCTGCGCTTCAATGATGGCCCTGGTCTTCTATCCTGACTCCCTCGGGGGGAGAGAATTTGAAAAACTCTTCGTCAAAGGATTGCATGATTTCAACTTCACCGAAAACAAATCTCGTCGTGCTACCCAGATGGTTGCGGATGCTTATGCGCTGGATTTTGTGGAGGGGATCCACGTGGATGGTTATATGCTCCACCTCTTTCCACGGAGGATCCGGTTTCAGAGTGAGAATGGTACCGGGCTCATGGGGCGCAGCACTGCATTCAAAGCTTTTAGAGCCTTCAGGAAAACCTTGAAGTATTTCGCTTAAAAGTTCTAATTGTTTACCAAAAAATGATGACGGATAGCGTTCCACTTTACCTTTATCCGGGATATACCACCACACATTTCTTCCGTCGGTGATCAGGTGTTCTTCGACCGGTTCGAGTTGAAGGAGCTTTATAAAATGCGGGGGTTTGAAATACAGGCGACCTTCGGCGATATCTTCGATCGTTCTGCCACCGGCTGCTGAAGATGCACCGGTTATTACTTCACGTCGATACTCCACAGACAGTCCGGGAAGCCCACCGTAGCGTTCACCCATGTCCTGGAGCACCCGTTCACAACTCGATACGGCATCGCAATTAAGCGGTATGCTGATGCTCAGCATGCACCAAAAAGCGGCCGCAAACAGCGGTCTTTTCATCCTAGTGAATCCTTTCTCCCGTAAACTTCCCGGGGCCTGACGCCGTCCGAAGGGCCGACAATTCCTTCCTGTTCCATATACTCTATCATCCTGGCGGCCCTGTTGTATCCGACCCGTAGACGGCGCTGGAGCATCGAAATGGACGCCTGTCCCGAGTTGATAACAATGTCGATTGCCTCATCTATTTTTTCATCGATTTCTTCTGCGTCAATCCCGGACGGTCCACCGTTTTCGATGTCCGACAGCACCGATTCGTCGTATTCCGGTTCTTTTTGATTTTTAAGGAAATTGCATACAGATTTGATATCTTCTTCGGAAACGAACGCGCCGTGGATTCTGGTGATTCGCCCGACCCCCGGAGGCATGAACAGCATGTCCCCTTCACCGAGCAAATGCTCGGCGCCTACAGTATCCAAAATCGTTCTGGAATCCACCTTCGAGGAAACCTGGAAGGAGATCCGGGCGGGAAAGTTGGCTTTTATTATGCCGGTCAAAACGTCGACGGACGGCCTCTGTGTCGCGACGATTAGATGAATACCGGCGGCCCTGGCCATTTGCGCCAGCCTGATGATGCTTTCCTCGACCTCCCGTGAGGAAACCATCATCAAATCCGCCAGTTCATCAATGATGAGAATGATGTACGGAAGATGTTCGGGAATCGGAAGGGTTTCCTCGCTTTCCGGAGGGGGAGGAGGAGGCGATTTTGTGATTTTACGGTTGTAGTTGTCTATGTTTCTTACCCCTGCTTCACTCAACAGCATGTAGCGCCGCTCCATTTCCCTGACCGCCCATTTAAGGGCCTTGGTGGCCTCCTTGGGCTGGGTGACGACAGGGTGGAGCAGATGGGGGATTCCCTGGTATTCTGAAAGCTCGATCCTTTTGGGGTCCACCATTAGAAATCGCACCATTTCAGGCGAGGCTTTGAAGACTAGACTCTGGATCATCGTGTTTATGGACACGCTCTTACCGGCGCCCGTCGCCCCGGCCACAAGGAGGTGGGGCATCCTGGACAGGTCGGCGACAACCGGACCGCCGGTGATGTCCTTGCCCAGCGCGATCGGCAGTTTGTTCCTTGTTTCCCGGTACCCTGTGCTCGCGAGGATGTCCTTTAAAAAAACCATTTCTCGACGTGGATTTGGAATTTCAATGCCTATCGCGGCTTTACCCGGAATCGGAGCTACGATGCGTATACTCTGAGCTCGCAGCGTCAGGGCCAGATCGTCGGCAAGCCCCGCGATCTTGCTGATTTTGATTCCAGGAGCAGGTTTGAATTCATACATCGTTATTACAGGCCCGGGAAGGATTTCGACGACTTCGCCCTGAACCCCGAAATCGCTGAGTTTCCGCTCGACCCGCCTTGCGTTCATTTCCAGGCTTTCACGCTGAATGGATAGGTCGGGCTTGTGGGGCGGATCAGCCAGCAGGTCCAGGTTTGGGAGGGTGAATTTCCCCGGCATATGCATGAACGAAAAACGTTCCTGTTCCGGGGGGGCGGCTTTTTCTTCCGGTGGTTCAACAATTTTGACCTTCGGCATGGATTTTATGCGTTTATGCGCGACCGTGGTTTTTTTTGCGCGTTTTTTACGTTCACGGTGTTTGGTCACCAACTGCCGGATGGGAAGATATATTCTGCTGAAAATCCAGCCGACGGTTCTGGAAAATACAGCACCAAGGCTTATGCCGGTGACCATCATGAAAGAAATTATAAACCCCACGCCAAGAAGCACGTAACTGCCGAAGTGATTCAGAATATCCTTCAAAAAAAAAGCCACGTGCATTCCCACCAATCCTCCGGCCAGGACTTCCCCGTTTCTATAGGGGATGGTGTCGGGAAATTCGAGGCATAACAACGCCGACGTAGACACCAGAAGGAGAAAGCCGAAGATGGTTTTCCTGATCGGAGCCTTCAATCGATTGCCCCTGAATGAAAGAAAAGCGGCGGCAAGGCAGGCTGCGGCAAGCCAGAATGAGGAAAAACCCAGCATAAGATATGCGGCCCCGGCCAGATGAGTGCCGACGGTGCCGAAGAGGTTATGGGATTTTTCTGCGGTGCCTGCAACGGCCCAGAATAGGGGGTCGGCAGGGCGGAAGGACACGAGGCTTCCACCCAAAATCACAGTCGCGAGCAGCCAGAAAATGCCGCGTATTTCCTTTTTAAGCGGAGATGGTGGAATTGATGGTTCTTTCCCGCCGCTTTTCCGCGGTTTGCGTTTCACAATAGAACTCCATCGAGCTTATTTTTCAGATGCCTGTATACCGCAGAGTTTAAATTGGAATTATAACCGGCAGAATCATCGGAAATCTATCGATTACCCTGTGAAAAAAGCGCTTTAAACTTCTTTGAATCTGAAGACTTACTTCCTGTATTTCCACCGGGGCCGGGTGATCCAATTCATCCAGCACTTCAAGAATGATACACTTTGCGTCTTCTAGAATAAAGCCTTCGGTGGTCAGAAAAATAAAACCCCTGGAAATCAATTCCGGTCCATAAAGAATATCACCTGTCTCAGCATCGACGGCGAGAAAAACGATCACCATTCCTTCCCCGCTCAGTTTTCTTCGATCCCGAAGAACAATTTCCCCTATATCTCCGATGCCCTTGCCATCCACGAGGATGCGACCTGTTTCGACGCGGCCCTGTTTTGAGACAATGCCGTTTTTCAACGTAAGAATATCACCATTTTCAGCAAGAACGGCCCTGTCTCCCATAAAACCCATAGCCATGGCCAGTTCGGTGTGTTTGACCAAGTGTCTGTATTCTCCGTGGATCGGGGTGAAGTGGGACGGCTTGACTATGTTCAACATAAGTTTAAGTTCTTCACGGTTTGCATGACCTGAAGTGTGGATTTCTGAAACTTTCTCGTAAAATACTTCGGCGCCCAGCCGATAAAGCCTGTTGATAACCGTCGTGATGGCTTTCTCATTGCCGGGGATGAATTTGGATGAAAGAATGATCTTATCCCCGGGCTGGACCTTCAAGGTTTTGTGGCTTTCTCTGGCCATCCGGGATAAAGCACTCATGGGTTCCCCCTGGCTTCCAGTGGTTATAACCGTGAGCCTGTCATCCGGAAAATCGTGGAGGCGGCGTTCGGAGATTTCGATATCTTCGGGAAATGTCAGGAAACCCAGGTTTTTTGCAATTTCGACATTGGTAACCATGCTTTTTCCACTGAACAGAACCTTGCGGCCGAATTCCATCGACAGTTTCAAAACCTGTTGTATCCTCGAAATATTCGAAGCGAATCCGGCTACGATGATTCTTCCTTCGGAACCTCGAAAAATATCCCGTATCACCGCTGTTATATGGCGCTCGCTTATGGTGAATCCTTCATGCTCAATATTTGTCGAATCGGAAAGCATCAAGGAAACGCCCCTATCTCCGAGGGCGGCGAATCTGTTTAAATCCGTATACTGGCCATTCACCGGGGTGACGTCGATTTTGAAGTCACCGGAGTGAAGAACGAGGCCTTCAGGTGTTTCAACGGCAAGTCCGACGCCATCCACTATACTGTGGACAACGCTGATAAATTCCACCGTAAACGGACCTAACTTGATGCGGTCGCCCTGCTTTACAGTTCGCAGGTCGCATTGATCAACAATCCCGTGTTCACGGAGTTTCTCTTTGAGCAATGCCAGGGTAAAACCGGTTGCGAAGACAGGACGTGGGAATTCCTTCAACAGAAAAGGCACCGCTCCGATGTGGTCTTCATGGCCGTGAGTCAATACGATCGCCTTGAATCTTCTTGCATTTTCTCTCAGATACTGAAAGCTGGGGATCACTATATCAACGCCAGGTAGATAATCGCCCGGAAACATCAAACCTGCATCTATGACGAAAAGGTCGTCGGCGCATTCCATCACCATCATGTTGAGGCCGATTTCACCCAATCCGCCGAGGGG
>DSCZ01000384.1 GCA_011048855.1 Desulfobacteraceae bacterium
GGAGGGGCGTGCCGAAGCTGAAAGGTGCCTCAACTGCGGTTACTGCTGCGAGTGCTACCAGTGTGTGGAGGCCTGCGGGGCGGGGGCGGTTACGCTGGACACCCACCGGCAGCAGCCGGAAACGATGAGCCTGAATGTCGGCTCCGTGATCCTTGCGCCCGGTTTCGAAGCTTTCGATCCCGCCGGGTTCGATACCTATAATTATGCAAAACACCCGAACGTTCTCACGGCCATGGAGTTCGAGCGGATACTTTCCGCGTCCGGACCGACAATGGGACACCTGGCGAGGATGTCGGATCATAAGGAGCCGGCCAAGATCGCCTGGCTCCAGTGTGTCGGATCGCGGGACCTGAACAGGTGCGACAATTCATACTGCTCGTCGGTATGCTGCATGTACGCCGTCAAAGAAGCGGTGATCGCGAAGGAACATTCCGGAGGCGGTCTGGACTGCGCCGTTTTCTACATGGACATGCGCACCCATGGAAAGGATTTCGAGCGCTATTTCGAAGATGCCCGCGACAAGCAAGGCGTCCGATTCTTTCGTAGCCGGGTGCATACGGTCGATCCGGTTCCGGATTCCGGGGATCTTAACATCCGTTATGTGGATGAAGCCGGAGAAATGCGTAGTGAAACCTTTGACATGGTCGTACTGTCCGTTGGAATGGAGACATCGGCCGAGGTAAAGGCGCTCGCAGAACGCTTGGATATATCACTCAGCGAAGGGGGCTTTTGTGATACTTCTTCATTCAGCCCTGTTTCCACCTCGAGAGATGGTATTTTTGCGTGTGGAGCGTTTCAGGGGCCTAAAGATATTCCCCAGTCGGTGGTGGAGGCCGGTTCGGCAGCCGCCGAGGCCGGCGCGCTGCTCAAAGAGTCCCGCAATACCCTGACAAAAACAGCGGAAATTCCGGAAGAAAGAAATATCCGGGGTGAACGCCCCCGTATAGGGGTGTTCGTCTGCCAGTGCGGCATCAACATCGGCGGTGTAGTTGATGTGGCCGCTGTGCGGGATTACGCAGCCTCTCTTCCTTACGTGGAATATGTTACCGACAACCTCTATACCTGCTCCCAGGACACCCAGGAAATCATGACCGAGGTGATCAAGGAGAACAATTTGAACAGGATCGTGGTGGCTGCATGCACTCCCAAGACCCACGAACCGCTCTTCCAGGAAACCCTGGTGAATGCCGGCCTGAACAAATATCTCTTCGAGATGACCAACATCCGGAACCAGGATTCCTGGGTCCACAGAAACGATCCGGCCGCAGCCACCGAAAAGGCCAAGGACCTTGTGCGCATGGCGGTTGCCAAGGTTGCACTGACAGAGCCGCTCGAAGAGGCGGAGTTGAAGGTCAACCCGCATGCACTTGTGATCGGCGGCGGCATCGCCGGGCTCACCGCTTCCAGGAGTCTTTCGGCGCAGGGCTACGGAGTCTCGCTGGTGGAGCGGGATGAAGAGCTCGGCGGCCAGGCTCTGAGGTTGTTCCGAACCTGGAAGGGTGAAGATGTCGCAGAGGGCTTGACGGGCCTGGTAGACGCCGTTCAGTCCGATCCGAACATCGAAGTTCTGACCGGTTCTTCGATCGAGGATGTGGAGGGCTTCGTTGGAAACTTCAAGACCACCGTGCACTCTTCAGGAACCGAAAAGGTGATCGAGCACGGCGTGGCGGTGGTGGCGACCGGCGCCTCCGAGTACAGGCCCACGGAGTATCTGTACGGGGAAGATCCCAGGGTGCTGACTCATCTTGACCTGGATGCCCGGTTTTTGGCTGGAGGTGGTTCACTGGGGGAAATGAAATCCGTGGTGTTTATCCAGTGCGTGGGATCGAGGGAGCCGGATCGGCCCTACTGTTCCCGGGTATGCTGTACGCATTCCATTGAAAGTGCACTGCATCTGAAAGAACTCAACCCGGAGATGAATATATACATCCTGAACCGGGATATACGGACTTACGGTGAGAGGGAGTATCTGTATAAGATGGCCCGGGAGTCCGGGATAATGTTCATTCAATTTTCAACGGATACCAAGCCGGTGGTCCGATCCGCGGCGCATGCACTGGAAATAGAGGTGGTCGATCCTGTGCTCGGTGTACCGCTTGTGATCGAGGCCGATATGCTGGCGCTTGCCACGGCGATAACCCCTTACAGGGATGAGAAGCTTGCGCAGTATTTCAAGGTGCCGTTGAATGAAGACGGATTTTTTGTTGAAAAGCATGCCAAGCTGGGGCCCAGTGAATTTGCCACTGACGGGGTGTATCTGTGTGGAATGGCCCATTATCCGAAACCGATCGACGAGTCTGTGGCGCAGGCCCTGGCAGCGGCGTCCCGGGCTGTCACATTACTTTCAAAAGGCACTGTACGTGTGAGCGGTGCCGTGGCCGGAGTGGATCCGGCGGTGTGTTCCAGTTGCGGGATCTGCGTTGAGATCTGCCCTTACTCGGCACCGTCTTTCCGGCAGGAAGGGCCGTTTGCCGGCCGTGCCGAGATAAACCCGGCCCTGTGCAAGGGTTGCGGTCTATGCGTGGCGTCCTGCCGTTCCGGCGCCATAAACCTGAAAGGATTCGACCATGATCAAATCATGGCCATGATCAACGAGATGTGATAATAAGAGTTCAGCCGGGACCCCGTTTCGAATGCGGGAACCCGGGACGGACCGGACAGGAGACATCGATGAACGATTGGGAACCGAAAATCACGAGTTTTCTCTGTAACTGGTGCAGTTACGGCGCGGCGGATCTTGCCGGAGTCAGCCGGTTTCAATATCCTCCTCATTTCAGGATAATCCGTGTGCCTTGTTCCGGCAGGGTAAGCCCGAAATTCATACTTGCGGCTTTCCGCCACGGCGCCGACGGGGTATGGGTCAGCGGGTGACACCCCGGCGACTGCCATTACCTGGAAGGTAATTACTACGCAAGAAGGAAATTCGCACTGCTTAAGGGCCTGCTGGAACATATGGGGATAGAACCCGGACGCCTGCATTTTTCATGGATATCCTCAGCCGAGGCTACCAAGTTCGTTGAAGTGGCCGGTGAGGTGAGCGAGGCGGTGAAGAAGCTCGGCCCTGCACGGTTTTTTATAAAGAAAACGGCAGAGGTGGCATAATGGTGAGGTATACGGAAAAGATCAGGGAAACCGCCGGAAGGCTGCTGGAGAGCGGAGAAGTCGAGGTTTTTATCGGTTATCGACAGGGGACGGTCCCGTTGATGAACGAACCGTTTCAGTTGACGGATGCAGCCCGCGTGGACGAACTTTACTGGGACTGCAACAGCTGCTTGAACCTATGCAATTATTTGACCAAGCGGCCGGAGAAGAGGATCGGGATCGTCGCCAACGGCTGTAATTCGCGAAACATCGTGACGCATATCATAGAGAACCAGATAACGCGTGAACAACTCTATATCGTCGGAATTCCCTGTGAGGGAATGATCGATCACAGGGCTGTGCAGCGTAAGGTCAACGGCAGGGAGATCCTGGATTACCGGGAGGAGGGGGCCGATATTATCATCAGCGGCAGGGGTTTTGAGGAGAAGATCAAGAAGGCCGATGTCCTTCGTACCAACTGCCGGATATGCAGGCACCGTAATCCGGTGATCTATGACGAGCTGCTCGGGGAGAAGGTCGAAGAGCAGACCGATGTCGATGCTTATAAGGATGTGAAAAATATCGAAGAGATGACTCCTGATAAGAAACAGGAGTTTTTCCAGCAGCTTATCGCCAACTGCATCAGGTGCTACGCCTGCAGGAATGCATGCCCCCTTTGTTATTGCCCCACGTGTTTCGTTGACGAGAGTAAGCCGCAATGGGTCGGAAAGAGTGTGGATCCCATCGATACGTTGACGTTTCATTTTCTGCGTGCGTATCATTGCGCCGGCAGATGCACCGACTGCGGCGCATGTGAAAGGGTTTGCCCTGTGGGGATTTCAATGCGGCAGTTCACGAAGAAACTCAACAAGGACGCCGAAGAGCTGTTCGAGTGGGAAGCCGGGCTCACTCTGGAGTCACGGCCCCCGCTGGATGTCTACAGGCCCGACGACTACAACGATTTCATAAGATAGTGCCCATCCGGCAATGCCGAGCCGGCTGAGAAAAGGTGGGGAAGATGACCGACAAGGTATACAGCGAGGAAGAATGGGGGGAGGCTCTCGAAGCTGCGAAGGATCATTACACGAAAGTTTATGTTCCGCAGAAAGAGGGCGACTTCCATTTGTTCAGGGATTTAAAGGAAGGGGCCAGGCCGGATTTCAAGTTTGAAAATACGCGGATGTCTGCGAAAGGACTTGTCTATCCCCAGTCCATGCGGATGTTCGAGTGTAACATGGACCTCGCCGCCGAAGACGCTAGTATCCTGAAGGAGGATGAAAAGGACTACGGTCCGCGGGTCGTGGTGGGCATCAGGCCCTGTGATGCGGCGGCATTTACGATTGTTGGACGGAATTTCGACAATCCGGAATACCAGGATCCATGGTGGGTCAGGTGGTACGAGGCGACGACCTTTGTGGGCCTCGGATGCAGCGAGCCGTGCTCGACATGTTTCTGCACCTCGGTGGGAGGGGGGCCGTTCAACCGGGAAGGCCTGGACGTGTTGCTCTACGAGGTGGATGGGGGTTACGTGGCGCGTTCTTTCAGCGACAAGGGGGAAAAATTCCTTTCAAATGCCGCCGGTGGGCGCGATGCGGGGGAAGACGAACTGAAGGCGGCCGAGGCGGTCGCCGAGGCCGCCTCCGGCAAGATCGTCTCGTCGGTCGAGACGGATAATCTCCTCGAAAAGAAGCAGCTGGATCTTTTCGACGCACCCTTCTGGGAAGAAGTGGGGTTTTCATGCCTGAACTGTGGTACATGCACATATCTGTGCCCCACGTGCTGGTGCTTCGATATCCAGGATGAAGTTCATGGAACGGCGGGGGAAAGGATAAGGAACTGGGATTCATGCATGTTCCCATTGTTTACATTGCATGGGTCCGGTCATAACCCTCGGGATCAAAAGTGGCAGCGCGTGCGGCAGCGCTTCATGCATAAATTGAAATACTATGTCGATAAATACGGTGCCGGAGTGCAGTGCACCGGTTGCGGGAGATGTGTTCGCTACTGCCCTGTCAATATTGATATCCGGCGGGTCGCGAAGTTGATGAACGAATATTAGGAGATGAAGATATTCGGCGTTTGTCGATTTGTTCGAAATGGAGGGAGAAACTGTGGATAATCCCTATTTGCCCTATCCGGTTCGCATCGAGCGGATAGTGACCGAGACTGAGGACAGAAACTTGAAGACGTTCCGGTTTGTGTTTTTGCACGAAGGGGACGAAGAGAAATTCGCCTACACGCCGGGGCAGTTTGCGGAGCTTTCGGTGGCGGGTAAGGGGGAAATTCCGATCGGGATAGCTTCTTCACCCACCGAAAAAGGGTTTGTCAGCTTTACGGTGAACAAGGTCGGAGTCGTCACGACCCTCCTGCACAACATGAAAGAGGGCGACGTCATGGGTATCCGTGGGCCGCTGGGAAACTGCTACCCGTGGGAGCGGATGGAAGGCCGGAACGTCGTTATCATAGGCGGAGGTTTCGCTTTCACAACGCTGCGATCGAGTATCATTTATATGCTGGATCCGGCAAACCGGGATAAATTCAAGGACATTTCCGTGGTTTATGGTGCAAGAGGCCCGGGCCTGTTGCTCTACCGGGATGAACTGGCGGCATGGGAGCAACGGGACGACATCAACATGCATATAACCGTGGACCGCACCGAGGATCCGGACTGGAAGTATAACGTCGGCTTTGTACCGGCGATTACCGAGCAGAAAATCACGAGCGCGGACAATGCGATAGCGATCGTCTGCGGTCCCCCGATCATGATCAAGTTCACGCAGCCGGTGCTCGAAAAACTGGGGTTCCCGCCGGAAAATATTATTTTGAGCCTGGAAAACCGCATGAAATGCGGTATCGGTATGTGCGGCAGGTGCAACCTCGGGGATAAATTTGTATGCAAGGACGGACCTGTGTTCACGTTGGCCCAGTTAAAGAACATGCCCCCGGAATATTAAAAATATCCATCTCCCTGTTTTTCCTTTGGAACACCGGGAAAACCGGGAGGTGTTTATTTATATCCCTCCAAATCGATCCCGGCTTTTCAGATTAATCTTTACGTTTATATCCAGTACAGGAGAATTTTGTTCACCATGAAACAAATAGTCCTCGGCACTGCCGGGCATATCGACCATGGAAAGACTTCGTTGATCAGGGCGTTGACCGGAATCGAAACCGATCGACTCAAAGAGGAAAAGCGCCGAGGGATCACGATCGAACTGGGTTTTGCACACATGGAACTGCCCGGGGGGAAGCTTCTGGGTATTGTAGATGTGCCGGGTCACGAAAAATTCGTCAAGAACATGGTAGCCGGGGCAACGGGTATCGATATCGTGGCCCTGGTGGTCGCGGCTGACGAAGGGGTGATGCCTCAGACAAGGGAACATCTTGAAATATGCAGCCTTCTGGATATTCGTCACGGCCTGGTGGTTTTTACGAAAATCGACATGGTTGAGGAGGAATGGCTGGATCTCGTGAAGGAGGAGACAGCCGAATACCTTGCCGGAAGCTTTCTGGCCGATGCACCGATGCTCGAAGTCTCTTCGGTCACCGGGAAGGGAATCGAGGAAATGAGGGAAGTCCTCGATCGCCTGGCCGGGCAAATTCCTGAAAAGGAACCAGGGCACATTTTCCGGCTTCCGATAGACCGTGTTTTCAGTATGAAAGGATTCGGCACGGTGGTCACCGGTACATGCATATCCGGGCAAATATCCGTTGGTGGGGAAGTGACCGTCTATCCCCAGGCTGTCGATAGCCGGGTTCGGGGTATCCAGGTCCACGGCAGGGAGGTCGAATCGGCCGGCCCCGGGCTGAGGACCGCCGTCAATCTTCAGGGGTTGGAGCGTGCGGTGATCGAACGCGGGAGTATTCTTGCCGGAAAAGGAGAGCTAAGGCCCACGTTTATGGTCGACGTGGACCTCGGCCTGCTGGAAAGCGTACCCAGGAAAATCAAGAATCGAAGCAAGGTGCGTTTTCATGCCGGGACCTCGGAAATAATTTCGACGTTGGTGCTGCTGGACCGGGAGGAGCTGGAGCCGGGCGGGCGGTGTTACGCTCAGGTAAGGCTGGATTCTCCCACCGCCGCGCTGCGTGGAGACAAATTCGTGATTCGGAGCTATTCCCCGGTCCGGACCATAGGCGGCGGCCGCATCCTGGACGCTCTGCCGCGCAAGCGCAGACGCTTATCAGATGTCACGACCAACCAGATGAAAACTCTCGCCGAAGGTTCCCCTGCGGAGATCATTGAACTTTTCGTCGAATTGCGCCGGTTCCAGGGCCTCGAACAGCGTGAACTTCCGTTTTTAACAAACACCGGGGCCAGGAAGCTGGAGGAATCCCTGCAGGTTTTAATGTCACGGAAAAAAATCGTTCAGTACGACAGCGGGTTGTTGATCCATGCCGGGTTTTTGAAGCGTGCCCGCGATGAGATTGGAAACCTCGTGGCGGGGTATCATAAAATCAACCCGTTGAAAACCGGCGTTGCAAAGGAGGAGCTGAGGTCCCGGACGGCGGGTGCGAAGAACCCCAGGCTTTTTTCTTACGTGATTCAGCAGCTCGTGCGGGAGGGGGTGCTTGTGCTTGAAAAGGATACGGTAAGGCTGGCGGAACATAGCGTAAAACTTGGAGAGGACCAGCAGAAAATCCGCAGTGAGCTCGAAGAAATTTACCGGAACAGCGGACTTCAACCCCCGTATTTCAAGGAACTCGAAACAAAATTTTCAGGAGACAGCGCCCGGCAGATACTTGATGTGATGGTCAAGGACGGACTGCTCGTCAAAGTGAAAGAGGATCTTTATTTTTATCGCGATGCAATCGATCAGCTGGAGGCGAACCTTGTCGAATTTTTAAAAGAACGGGGGGAAATCACGACCCCCGAGTTTAAAGATATGACCGGCACTTCGAGGAAATATACCATTCCACTGATTGAATATTTCGACCGCGTACAGCTGACCGTGCGGGTCGGCGACAGCCGCGTGCTCAGGAAGAAATGATGCCCTACGTCAGGACGACCTGTTCGATCATCGAGGGGTTCTCCCTTTTGCCGCGGGAGTTGATCGCGGTGGTGGGCGGGGGCGGCAAAAGCACTTTCATGCGTGCTCTCGCCGAAGAGGCTCGGAGCACCGGGCGGAGGGCGATAGCAACGACGACGACCAAAGTGAGGGTTGCGGAGGCGAAGGCGATTGGACGCGTTGTTTATTGCCGCGGAGACAACTTGGTCTCTGAGGATTTTTCCTGCCGGCGCACTGGATTGTTTATAGGGCGCGAGGGGGTCGAAGCCGGGAAAATCGGCGGGATAGAGCCGGAATCAGCCGATATCCTGTTTTCGAAGTATCCGCTCGATTTTTTGATCGTGGAGGCGGACGGGGCTGCAGGAAAACCATTGAAGGCGCCGACGGCGCATGAGCCGGTGATTCCTTCCTACACAACCCTCGTGATCGCTGTTGTCGGGCTTGAAGCAATCGGCAGGCCTGTTTCCGAAGAATCGGTTTTCAGGATGGAGAGGTTTGAATCCGTTACAGGTTTGAAACGAGGAGAAATCATCACCGCGGAATCCATTCTGCCGCTTTTTTATTCGCCATGCGGGTTGTTCAAGAATTGTCCGGCCGGGGCGAGAAAAGCTGTTTTACTGAACAAGGCCGATCTCTTGACGGATGCCCGGACGGCGGGTTCGCTCGCGGAAATGATCCTGGCCGGATCACTGGGGGAGCTGGAGCGCGTCGTGGCAGGATCCATTGCCGGGAGGAGATTCGAGGTGTTCACCCGCGATGTTGATGGAGGAACAGTGTGAATGTATACTCTGAGATCCTGAAACTTTCAGAGGAAGGCCGTTCAGCGGCAATGGCGACCGTGATAAGCAAAGCCGGGTCGGGTCCCGGAACCGAGGGCGCCAGATGTTTAATTGCCGGTGAAAGGGTCGTTTTCGGATCCGTCGGAGGGGGTATGGTTGAAGCTGAGGCGTGCGGAACCGCCGCCCGCGTGGTTTCCAGCGGCAGGCCGATGACGCTGTCATTCAATCTGAAGGGTGGCCATGCAGCCGAAGCCGGCATGCTTTGCGGTGGTGAAATGACGATTTTTCTCGAGCCTGCAGCACCCGTTTCCCCGTCCTGCAGGCCGCTTTTCGAGAAATTGAAGGATATCTCCTCCGGGAACTTGCGGGGTGTCCTGCTGACCGTGATCGACGAAGAAAAGTGGCAGCCGGGGGGGCCTGTGCCGAAAATGTTGATCGAACACACGGGGGCTGCCACAGGCAGCCTGGGTCCATGTGGCGGAATTGTCCTTGCCGGTGGGCTCGACGATCTTTTGAGCGCCAACAGGCCGGAGGTGCGGTATGTGAAGGACGAAGCCGGGAATTCGATATCCTTTTTTATTGAGCCGATTATTCGGCGCCACGTTCTTTATGTGTTCGGGGGAGGCCATGTATCGAGGGCGCTGGCGTCTGTGGCCGGGAGCGTGGATTTCGATGTCGTGGTCATGGACGACAGACCGGCATATTCGAAAGCCCAAGATTTTCCAATGGCTTCGAGGGTTCTGTGTGTGCCGTTCGACAATGTCCTCGACAGCCTGAACATTAACGAGGCCTCGTACCTTGTGATAGCGACCAGGGGACACATGCACGACATGGAAGTGCTGATGCAGGCGCTTCGGACCGACGCCGGTTATATAGGTATGGTAGGCAGTTCCCGCAAAAGGGATGAGATATTCCGCCGTCTCGTGGAGGCAGGCTTTACGGAGGATGATTTTGCAAGGGTCCATACTCCTGTAGGCATCGATATCGGGGCCGAGACACCGGCCGAAATCGCCGTCAGCATAACGGCGGAAATCATACGGGCACGCGCTGACGGGCCTGAAAAAAGGAAAGTTATTTGATTGTGGATATCCGTAATTTCAGCATAATAGCCCATATAGATCACGGAAAGTCAACGCTGGCGGACAGGCTTATACAGGCAGCCGGCCTCGCCGACATGCGCACCTTCAAGGATCAGATGCTTGATACGATGGAAATCGAACGCGAACGCGGCATCACGATCAAGAGCAATGCCATTTCGCTGCCGTACACCGATGCCGAAGGCCGGGAGTATGAGTTGAACCTGATAGATACTCCGGGCCACGTGGATTTCTCCTACGAGGTTTCCCGTGCGCTTGTATCGTGTGAAGGCGTGTTGCTGTTGATAGACGCCGCCCAGGGGGTCGAGGCACAAACCGTCGCAAATCTTTATGCAGCGCTTGAAGCTGATCTTGAAATCATACCGGTTATAAACAAGATAGATCTTCCGTCCGCCGATGTAGAGCGGGTCAGGGAGCAAATCGAGATCGACCTGGGGCTTGATTCGGACCAGGCCATCCTGTGCTCGGCGAAAGAAGGAACCGGCATAGAAGATGTGCTCGATGCGATCGTCCGGCGGATACCCGCGCCTGAGAGATATGTCGATGAACCTTTAAGAGCTTTGATATTCGATGCTGACTACGATCCTTTCAGGGGCACGGTCGTGAGCTTGAGGATTTTCTCCGGCCGCATCCGCACCGGAGACTTGATCCGGTTGATGTCAACCGGCACGACCCACCGGGTCGAAGAGCTGGGCGTGTTCCGGCTGGAGAGGGAAAGGCGGAGCACGCTCGAAGCAGGGGAGGTGGGATACCTGATAGCCGGGATCAAAACCGTGCGGGACACGAGGGTGGGCGACACCATTACACTTGATGAAAGGCCGGCGCCTAAACCGCTTCCCGGTTTCAAGAAAGTCAAACCGGTTGTTTTTTCATCCCTATATCCGATCAGCTCCGAGGATTACGGGTCTCTTGCAGATGCACTGGAAAAATACTGGCTCAACGATGCATCCCTGGTTTTCCAGAAGGATTCATCGGCTGCACTGGGGCTTGGTTTCCGGTGCGGGTTCCTGGGGCTCCTGCACCTGGAAATCGTCCAGGAACGGCTGGAGAGGGAATTCGACCAGTCGATCATAATGACCACCCCGACGGTGGAATATCACTTCGAACTGGCCGGAGGAAAGTCGGTGGTGGTGGACAACCCCTCCTATTACCCGGACCCGGTTACAATCGAGCGGTCTCTCGAGCCGTTCATCAGGGCAAACATCATGATTCCGGACCGATACATGGGAGCTGTCATGGAATTGTGCCTCGACCGAAGAGGGGTTAACTCCCATTTCACTTATCCCTCCCCGGGGCGCATCGAGGTGCAGTTCGACATGCCGCTTGCGGAGGTGGTTTTTGACTTTTACGATCGGTTGAAGACGGTCACCCAGGGATACGGGTCTTTCGACTATGAAATTCTTGATTACCGGGAATCCGACCTGGTGCGGGTGGATATCCTTCTGAACGGGGAGCGGGTGGACGCCTTGAGCCAGATAGTCCACAAGGACAGGGCGCGCACGAGGGCGCTTCAAGCATGCGAGCGGTTGAAGGAGGAGATCCCGAGACATATGTTCAAGATCGCGGTGCAGGGTGCGATCGGGGGCACGATCATCGCCCGTACCACGATTCCGCCTTTCAGGAAGGATGTTACGGCCAAATGCTACGGGGGGGATATAACTCGGAAAAGAAAGCTTCTCGAAAAGCAGAAAAAGGGCAAGAAGCGTATGAAAATGATCGGTTCGGTGACCGTCCCCCAGAGCGCATTCGTTGCGGTGCTTAAATCGGAGGGCAAGTGAACCGCTCAATGACCGCGGCGGAGAATTCATACCCGATGGAACCGGCGGGCCTGTATATTCATGTGCCGTTTTGCCGGCGCAAATGTGCATACTGCGATTTCTATTCGATCACCGGAACAGCAGGGCTGACCGCCCGGTGGCTTGCCGCGTTGAACCTCGAAGCTTCCATGTACCGATCGTCTTTTCCCGCTTTCGACACCGTTTATATCGGAGGTGGAACCCCGTCTATTCTGGACGCGGATTTACTTGAAGTTTTAATGGACCGGGTCGTTTCCTGGTTTTCGTTGAACAACGGCGCCGAAATCACGATAGAAGCGAATCCTTGTGACATCGATCAAGAGAAGATTCTCCTGTTCCAGAGGATGGGTTTCACCAGGATCAACCTGGGCGTTCAGTCCTTAAGCGCCGACGTGCTTCAGTTCCTGGGCCGGTCCCATTCCGTTGAGACCGCCGCCGCCGCGCTGGCTCAACTTGAATCGAAGTGGCCCCATTCTTTCGGAGTTGACATGATTTACGGGGTGCCCGGACAGAGTGAAAACCACTGGCTGGGGGACCTGGAAAAGGCGCTCGCATTTGGGCCGGATCACGTTTCATGCTACCAGTTGAGCATAGAGAAGGGTACCAGGCTGTACAAACTCCACGCCGAAGGGAAATTCCGCCTGCCCGGTGAGTCTTTTTCAGCCGGTCTTTTTACGGCTACATCCGATTTTATGGCCTCCCACGGATATATGCATTACGAAGTTTCCAACTTCGCGGCGACGGCCTCGGTAAAATCCAGACATAATTTGAAATACTGGCATCATGTGCCTTACCTCGGGCTGGGTCCATCGGCCCATTCCTTCGACGGGTCGCGCCGCTGGTGGAATGCCCGTTCGGTGAAGCGGTACTGCGATGCCCTGGAATCAAATACGGCCCCCGTGGAAGGCGCGGAAGTGCTCTCGGAATCGGACTTGACCAGGGAGGCTGTTTTTCTGGGGTTGAGGACATCCGAAGGCATTGCTCTTGAACTGGTGCCTGAGACAAAAGAAAACCTGATTTTTCTTGAAAAAGGCAGGCACATGAGGTTCCTGGAGATCCGTGATGGAAAAATCATCCCGACCGCAAAAGGTTTGCTGGTGGCCGATTATCTGGCCCTCTCCCTTTGTTGAATCAAGGGAAGCGGCTTTCAGCCTGCGGAGCGGATTTCCCAGCAGCGGTGCCTTCCTGCGGAGCGGATGAAATCAGGGGTGAGGGTGGTTCGGCTGATGTCTTTGATCAGAAATCCTCCCAGAGATGAGGCGTCGAGTTCGAAACGTGCAGCCGAGGTCGCAAATACCGTGCGTCCTCCGGGTGCCAGCCGGCGCATGGCCAGATGGATCAGTGTGGCATGCTGTTTCCGGAGATCGAACTTGGTTCCGGTCCTCCTGGAATTGGAAAAAGTCGGTGGATGAATATAAATCAGATCGAATCTGCTTTGACATGTTCTGAGCCAGTCCAGGCAATCGGCCTGCACCAGCCTGTGGTTTTCTTCGGAAAATCCGTTGAGCGAGAGATTGCGCCCGGCCCAGTCCAGGTACACCGGGGAGAGATCCACCAGCGTCGTTTGCGCCGCGCCTCCGAATGCCGCATGGACCGTGGCGGTGCCGGTGTAACCGAAAAGATTCAGAAC
>DSCZ01000590.1 GCA_011048855.1 Desulfobacteraceae bacterium
ACCCGACACCTTGTCGTTGTCAGCGCAGCGTATTTAACTGTGTCCATCTTGTCGTTGTCGTAATCGTTGTCGTAATCGTCTGCTTTTAAGATAGTTCTTTTTTTCCGCCAGCTAATGGCTAACTGCTAACGGCTAAAAGCTGATGTTTCATGTTCTGTGGGAGCGGATATAGGATAACGCCTCCGGGTTCCGTCCGCTCGATTTGGCGAAGAAGACCCGATGTGTTATAGTAAAACCATGAAAAACGATAATGACTGTATAAAAAGGGTTTCAATCGAAAACGTTACTCCATCTGTTGACGACGGAAAGTTTCCGGTAAAGCGTGTAACGGGCGACCGGG
This sequence comes from Desulfobacteraceae bacterium, assembly GCA_011048855.1. The sequence continues at coordinate 341 of DSCZ01000590.1, forward strand.
TGATTGTTGAATCGAACATCTTCGCCGACGCCCATGACGCACTCTCCTGCGATTTGTTGTACAGGAAAAAGGGGGCTTTCGATTGGGAGCGCTCGCCCATGGAATATCTTGGAAACGACCGCTGGCAAGGCCTGTTCACAGTCGATCAGATCGGGATGTATGTTTTCACCGTTTGCGGCTGGGTGGACGGGTTCAAAACCTGGCAGCGTGACCTTCTGCGGCGGATTGAGGCGGGGCAGGAGATATCGGTCGAACTCCGGATCGGTGCGGCCCTGGTTTCCAATGCGGCCGGCGCGGCTGAAGGCCCTGATCGTAAACTGCTTCTTGAATATGCCGGAAAGATGGAAAATGGGGCTCGCTCCGGGCAGCTCGCCGCCGCCCGCTCGACTGAGCTTGAGCTGATTATGAGAAGGTTTCCGCCGCCGGGATCGGTCGTCACGTGCAGGAAAAACTTTCCGGTGACGGTCGACCGTAAAAAGGCGCGCTTCAGCACCTGGTATGAAGTTTTTCCACGCTCCTGCAGCGGAACGGAAGATCGTCACGGGACCTTCAAGGACCTGGAAGCCCTGCTGCCTTATATCGCGGGTATGGGATTCGATGTCCTGTACCTTCCGCCGGTTCATCCGATCGGAAGAACCCATAGAAAGGGCCCCGACAACACCCCGGGAGCGGGCCCCGAGGACCCAGGAAGCCCATGGGCCATTGGCGGCAGCGAAGGAGGGCATAAAAGCATTCATCCGCAGCTGGGAACCCTCTCCGATTTTTCCAGGTTGATTGACAGGGCGGCAGCGTACGACATCGAAATCGCCCTGGACATCGCATTCCAGTGTTCTCCGGATCATCCGTATGTATCCGAGCACCCGGAATGGTTTCGGCGCAGGCCCGATGGATCGATCCAGTATGCAGAAAACCCTCCCAAGAAGTACCAGGACATCTATCCGTTCGACTTCGAGACACCCCACTGGAGGAAGCTTGCCCGGGAACTGCGCTCGGTGGTGTTTTTCTGGATCGACCAGGGTGTGCGGATTTTCCGTGTGGACAACCCCCATACAAAACCGTTTCGTTTCTGGGAGGATTTGATTGCCGGGGTAAAGGAGAAATATCCGGAAGTCATTTTCCTTTCGGAGGCCTTCACGCGGCCGGCGGTGATGTACAGGCTCGCAAAGCTGGGCTTCACCCAGTCCTATACTTATTTTGCCTGGCGGAACACCGGGAGGGAACTCAAGGATTATTTCACAGAACTCAAACGGCCGCCGGTGTGCGATTTCTTTACACCGAATCTCTGGCCCAACACCCCGGACATTTTGACGGAATACCTTCAGACAGGCGGGAGACCGGCGTTTATCGTCAGGCTCGTACTTGCCGCGACTCTGGGGGCGAGCTACGGGATATACGGACCTGCGTTTGAACTCTGTGAAGACCGGGCGAAGGAAATCGGAAGCGAGGAATACCTGAATTCGGAAAAATACCAGATCAGGGGGTGGAACCTGGAGGATCCACGGAGTCTCAAGGATATCATCGCCAGGGTGAACAGGATCCGGAAAGAAACCCCGGCGCTGCAGGAAAACCGCAGCCTGCGTTTCCATGAGGTAGACAACGACCGCCTGCTTTGCTTCAGCAAAAACTCGGATGACGGCTCTGATGTAGTGATGGTGGTGGTAAACCTGGATCCTCATCATACCCATGGAGGTTGGGTGGATTTTTTCCCTCCCGGCTTTTCGGGGAAAACCGAACGGCCGTTCCAGATGCACGATCTTCTCGGGGGAAGCAGGTTCCTTTGGACGGGTGGGAGAAATTACGTGGAGCTGAACCCCTCGGTGGTTCCCGCGCATATCTTCCGGGTGCGGCGGCGGATTCGCACCGAACGGGATTTCGATTATTACATGTAGGAAATTTTTCATGAATGTAAACAAAACAGGCGATGCCGCTACATGGTACAGGGATGCGGTTATTTATCAACTGCACGTGAAGTCTTTCAGGGATGCCGATGGAGACGGGATCGGTGATTTCCGGGGTCTGACCGAAAAGCTGGATTACCTGAAGGATTTAGGGGTGACGGCCCTGTGGCTCCTTCCGTTCTGTCCCTCCCCGCTCAAGGATGACGGATACGATATCTCCGACTACCGGGGAATTCATCCATCCTACGGTACACTGACACAGTTCAAGGATTTTCTTCGGAACGCCCACAGGCGGGGCTTGAAGGTGATCACCGAGCTGGTGGTGAACCATACGTCCGATCAACATCCGTGGTTTCAGCGGGCCAGGCGGGCCAAACGCGGTTCGGTTCACCGTGATTTTTATGTCTGGAGCGATTCACCTGAAAAGTACAGCGATGCACGAATAATTTTCCAGGATTTCGAACCCTCCAACTGGACATGGGACCCTGTGGCCGGGAGTTACTACTGGCACAGGTTTTATTTCCACCAGCCGGACCTCAATTTCGATAACCCGAGGGTGCAGGAGGCGATTCTGCGCGTCATGGATTTCTGGTTCGGCCTGGGTGTGGACGGATTGCGGCTGGACGCGGTTCCATATCTTTTCGAGAGGGAGAACACCAACTGCGAAAACCTTCCGGAAACCCATGAATTTTTGAAAAAGCTGAGGGCGCACGTTGATGCCCGATTCGAAAACAGGATGATTCTGGGTGAGGCGAACCAGTGGCCGGAAGATGCCGCCGCCTATTTCGGGGAAGGCGATGAATGCCACATGGCTTTCCATTTTCCACTGATGCCGAGGTTGTTCATGGCGCTTCATATGGAGGACCGTTTCCCTGTAGTCGACATACTTGACCAGACCCCGTCAATATCCGAAACCTGCCAGTGGGCGGTTTTCCTGCGGAATCACGATGAATTGACACTTGAGATGGTCACGGATGAAGAACGGGACTACATGTATCGTGTGTATGCCAGGGAACAGAGGATGCGGATAAACCTGGGGATCAGGAGGCGTCTCGCCCCGCTTCTCGGAAATCATAGGCGCCGGATGGAGTTGATGAACGGGCTCCTTCTTTCCCTTCCCGGCACCCCGGTGATTTACTACGGAGATGAAATCGCGATGGGGGACAATGTTTTCCTGGGGGATCGGGATGGAGTGCGTACCCCCATGCAATGGAGTCCGGACAGGAATGCGGGTTTTTCCGCCGCCAACCCCCAGACTCTGTTTCTGCCGGTGATCATAGACCCGGAGTATCATTATGAAGTGGTCAACGTTGAATCCCGCCTTAACAACCGCTATTCGTTTCTATGGTGGATGAAACGGATCATAGCGTTGAGGAGGCGCTTCAAGTCCTTCGGTAGAGGGGATATTCATTTTCTCGAACCAAGAAACAGGCATATCCTGGCCTTCATCAGGAGTCTGGAAAATGAAAAAATTCTCGTGACAGCCAATCTTTCAAGATTCACCCAGCATGTCGAACTGGATCTTTCGGAATACCAGGGTTCGGTGCCGGTGGAAGTTTTCGGGGGTGCGGGTTTTCCGGAGATAACATCGCGTCCGTACGCGTTGACCATGGGTCCTCATTCTTTTTACTGGTTTTCGCTTACCGGAGGAGAAGGCCGCGAAAGCATCACTATCAGCGACTCCGGCGATATCCCGGAGCTCGAACCGGCTGGAACATGGAAAACATTTCTGGAGGGCGAGTGCGGAGAGGATTTTTCCGTGGTTCTCTCGCGCTACCTGCCCGGGTGCAGATGGTTCGGAGGAAAAGCCCGCACAATCAAGAGAACCAGGGTTTCGGAGGCCTTCCCGATGACCGTCAAGGATTTCCAGGGCTTTCTGCTTTTCGCCGATGTTTTTTACATGACCGGGGAAAGCGAACGTTACGTGGTGGCGGTGGGATATGCATCCGGAGAAAAAGCCCGGGGGATCCTGGAGGACAGGCGCGCGGCCGTGATTGCCCGGCTGAAGGGAAAGGTCCCGGGGGAACAGGTCATTTATGAAGCTTCCTCCGACGGTGATTTTTTCAGTTGGTTGTTTAACCTGGTGCTTCAACGGGGAAGGCGGCGGGGCGGTTCCGGGATTCTGAGTGGTTTCCCTGCAGGAACAGGCACCGGCGGTAAAGACATGGAAGCTTTTTCAGGACCTTCGTTCATGGGGGTCGAGCAAAGTAACACCTCAGCGATTTTCGGCGAAAAGTTCGTGTTGAAGCTTGTACGTAAGCTGGAGGATGATGTGAATCCAGAGCTGGAAATCGGCCGTTTTTTAACCGGGAAACATTTCGCAAGTTCACCTCCGGTGAAGGGGGCTGTGGAATACCGGCCCGGAAAGCACCCGCCGGTAACCGTCGCGGTCGTCCATGGTTTTGTTCCGAATCTCGGCGACGCCTGGCAGCATGCGCTGGATCATCTCGGGCGGTATTATGAAAACATGCTTGCCGAACGCCCCGAAAAACCAGATCTAATGGGCGTTTCACTTGAAAACGCCGCCTTTCTGCGTGAAGCCGAAATCTTCGTCGGAGAGTACCTGGAATCGGCCAAACTTATCGGTTTACGCACTGCAGAGCTTCATAAAACACTTGCATCGGATCATGCTGCGCGCGATTTTTCTCCTGAACCTTTCAGCATCCTTTACCAGCGGTCCCTCTACCAGTCTCTCAGGTCGCTCATTGTCCAGACGTTGAAGCTTTTAAAGGACCGAGAACAGTTTTTTGCAACCCCTGTCTCAGAATCTGCAGCGCAGGTGACCGCCGCCGAGAATAAATTGCTCCAGGTGGCCCGGCGAGTCGTCGGACGTAAGATCGAGGCCGTCAGGATACGGTGTCACGGAGATTACCATCTGGGACAGGTGCTTTATACCGGAAAGGATTTCGTTATCATCGACTTTGAAGGTGAGCCGGCAAGACCGGTGAGTGAACGGCGTATCAAACGATCACCGTTGAGGGATGTCGCAGGCATGCTGAGGTCCTTTGACTACGCCGCTCATGTAGCCCTGTTGAAGTGGAGGGAAAGGGGTGTGGTTTCCGACGGGGATTATGCCTACCTGGAGTCATGGGCTAGGTACTGGAGTCGATCCGCCGGGACGGCGTTTTTGTGTAGTTACACGGCTTCAACGGAAGGCACGAGGCTTCTGCCCCCGGACTCGACCCGGTTGAAAGACCTGCTGGACTTTTATGTTCTCGATAAGGCTGTTTATGAATTGGGCTATGAAATGAACAACAGGCCCGATTGGGTCGGTATACCGATCCGAGCTATAATTGAAATAATTGAGGAATCCGGAAAGGATTGATTTGGGATGATGGGAAAGGAAACCGGAGTAAATGGCGGCGGACCCGGCGAAAACATCAATCAGAAATCGCTGGTAACCGATGATGACGTGTATCTTTTCAATGAAGGATCACATTTCAGGCTCTATGAAAAACTGGGTGCCCACCCGGTGAACCGTGGAGATGAGTCGGGAGTTTGTTTCGGGGTATGGGCGCCCAACGCCGAAGGGGTTTCGGTTATAGGATCGTTCAACGATTGGAGAAAAGACGCGAACCCTTTGCAGCCGAAAGGCGAATCTGGGGTTTGGGAGCGATACATCCCCGGTGTCGTGGTCGGGGATTGTTATAAATTCCACGTCCGCAGCCGCTTTGAAGGCTATATTGCCGACAAGTTGGACCCGTTCGCATTTTACAGCGAAAAACCACCCCGGACCGGCTCGGTTGTGTGGGATTTGAAGTATCAATGGGAAGATGAAGAATGGATGTCACGAAGCGAAAACAGGTTAAATTCCGGTAAAGCCGTTTCGATATATGAAGTTCACGCCGGTTCATGGATGCGGCACCAGGAAGACAACCGCCCGTTCAGTTATCGGGAACTCGCCGAATTTCTGCCTGATTATGCGGCCGATATGGGTTTTACTCATGTTGAATTTCTCCCGGTTATGGAGCACCCGTTTTATGGGTCGTGGGGTTACCAGTGCCTGGGTTATTTCGCACCCACCAGCCGTTACGGAACGCCCCAGGATTTCATGTACCTGGTGGATTGTCTGCATCGACGGGGAATCGGGGTGATTCTCGACTGGGTGCCTTCTCATTTTCCGACAGACGGTCACGGGCTGGGATATTTCGACGGCACTCATCTCTATGAACATTCGGATCCCCGGCAAGGTATCCACCCGGACTGGGACAGTTTCATTTTCAATTACGGCCGGAACGAAGTTCGCAGCTTCCTGATGAGCAGTGCATTTTTCTGGCTCGATAAGTATCATGCCGACGGCCTGAGGGTGGATGCGGTTGCTTCGATGCTGTACCTGAATTATTCCCGCAAGGACGGGGAATGGATTCCCAACCGCTTCGGCGGGAATGAAAGTCTCGAAGCGATTGATTTCATCAGGCGGTTCAACAGCGAAATTTATTCGGCCTTCCCGGGTGTACAGACGGTTGCCGAGGAGAGCACCTCATGGCCCATGGTGTCGAGGCCCACGTATGTCGGGGGGCTCGGCTTCGGGATGAAGTGGGACATGGGCTGGATGCACGACACCCTGTCCTATATGTCGATCGATCCGATTTACCGCACCTATCATCACGACAAGCTGACGTTTCGTATGCTCTACGCATTTCACGAAAATTTCGTGCTTTCCCTCTCTCACGACGAAGTGGTCCACGGCAAGGGATCTCTCATTCGAAAGATGCCGGGGGACGATTGGCGGAAATTTGCAAACCTGAGGCTTCTCTTCGCCTGGATGTACGCTCAGCCGGGGAAGAAACTGGTATTCATGGGGGGAGAATTCGGGCAGTGGAATGAATGGTACCATGAAAAGGGGCTTGATTGGGATTTGACCAAACATCCCCTTCACCACGGGATCAAACGGTGGGTGAGCGATTTGAACCGTGCTTACAGAGAAGAACCGGCATTGCACCGGGGGGATTTTGATCCAGCTGGTTTTTCATGGATCGACTGCAACGATTCCGCTCAGAGCGTCATCAGTTTGATGCGCAAAGATCCTTCAGACGGAAACACCGTTCTGGTCGTATTGAATTTTACCCCGGTGCCCAGGCATAATTACCGTGTGGGGTGTCCGGGAGGCGGGTCCTGGATGGAGATTTTAAACGGGGATGCCGCTGAATACGGCGGAAGCGGGCAGGGGAACACAGGCGGTGTGGAAGCCGCCCCGATTCCGTTTCACGGTTTGACGCATTCGCTGTCCTTGACGGTGCCGCCTCTTGCCGCTGTGTTTTTAAAAGGGGAGGCGAATTCCTCCGGTAAGCCCTCGGGAAGGAACAGGATGACGACATCGTAAAAAGCTGGTTTATATGCCGCTTCGCTGCAGCCTTTTTACGACGCCGTCCTATTTCAAATTCAAGGAGAAAACCATGGCCAAGGTTTTTCAATTCATGTCGAGCGCTTCGCTGGAGATGTTGACCGGTCGGACAGCATCCAATGTATCAGAACTTGAAGAAATGATTGTAACCTGTTCGGAATCTTCGGTTTTTTATCATACATTTTCAGCCCTGTTGAAAATGCGTGAGGCGCAGGCTCCTTATAACAGCGACTTTTCCGCATGGGTGGCGGAAAACCTTCATGCCCCGGCGCTGGCCGAAAAACTGACAGCCGTGGATTTTTCCGAGTATCGCACCGTGGAAGATCTGCGCAACAGGCTTCTTGAAATAATCCGGACCTACCGGGAAGAGCAGGCGGAAGCCTCGCGGAGATCCTGCTACGAACCTTTTTATCTCCATGATGTGCGGCGGTTTGTCTATCTGACCGATAAGTTCGCTTATGACCTCGCTTCGTTCCGGGAGCTTCTGCCCACGATCAGTATTTACTCGGTGTATTTTCATTTCATAGAATCCCGCCTCTCGGCCAATCTGGACTGCAACGATTTCTCGGAATGGATCGAGGAAACGCTCGGTCTTCCTGATCTGGCTTCAAGAATCCGGAGAATCGACATCAGTGTGTATACGATAGAAGGACTAAGACAGAGGATCATAGATGTCGTCGACGATTACCTGGAAAAGATGCCTGCTGAAGAGGATCGCAACGGAGGAAGAGCCTGATGAGCGAAGTCAAGCTTATGGATTACCGCGAAGTCGTCGGGCCGGATATCGTGGAGGAATTGATGATTCTGGCGGCCCATGTGGGAGAGCGCTCCATAAAGATGGTGAATTCCACCAAGGTTGGTGGAGGCGTTGCGGAAATGCTGCATCGCACAGTCCCCTTGCTGAATGAGCTCGGAATCACCACCACATGGGATGTAATAGAAGGCGATGAGCCGTTTTTCGAGATAACCAAGGCGTTTCACAACGCCCTGCAGGGAAAGGAGGGTGAATTCACAAAAAAACAGCTTGAAACCTATCTCGAATACAACAGGGCCAACTTCGAGCGCATGAGCTTCGATGAAGATCTGATAGTCATCCACGACCCACAGCCGGCTGCCATGATAAGCTTCATGGAAAACAGAAAAAACAGCTGGGTTTGGCGCTGTCATATCGATATGTCGCATCCCAACAGGGGGCTCTGGGAGTTTATGAGGCCTTATGTCGAGCAATACGATGCCGCGATATTTTCGTCCGCCTTGTTTTCGCCCGTCCTTTCGATACCCCAGTACCGGTTTTTCCCGGCGATAGACCCGCTGGTCGATAAAAATAGGGATCTGGATGAGAACTACGTATCATCGGTGTTTGAAAAATACGGGATTCCCAGGGACAAGCCCGTGGTCACCCAGGTTTCGCGTTACGATCCCTGGAAGGACCCCGTCGGCGTTGTCCGCGCGTTCAAGATGGCACGCCGGTATACGGACTGCCGCCTGCTGCTCGTGGGGGATAAGGCGGCGGATGATCCGGAATCCGACACGATCCTTGAAATTGTCAGGGAAGAGGCCGGCGATGATCCGGACATTCATATTCTTATATTCAGCCCTTCCATAGCTACCGAGATTAATGCATTCCAGCGCGGCTCCGACGTAGTGCTTCAGAAATCTCTGCGCGAAGGTTTTGCGTTGACGGTTTCGGAGGCGTTGTGGAAAAAACGCCCGGTGATTGGAGGTGCGGTTGGCGGTATTCCGGTGCAGATCATCAACGGGCATACGGGGTTGCTGGTCCATTCGGTGGAGGGGGCGAGCCTCGCGATACGCACGCTTTTAGGCCGGTCGCCGTACGCAAAAGAGTTGGCCGAAAACGGCCGGCAGCGGGTCAAGGATGAGTTTTTAGTGACCAAAAATTTAAAGAGATACCTGCTTCTCTGCCTCGGGCTTGATCGAAAAGGGTTCGAGACCACTTTTCTGGAGTAATTATCGATGAAATTGCTGAATCCTAATTTTGATATAGATCGATTCTTTAAATGTTTACATCAATCAACGAAGAATGCACTTCTACTGGACTATGACGGGACGCTCGCACCCTTTCATGAAAACCCCGCAAAGGCATTCCCGTACGAAGGCATCACCGATATGCTCGACAAGTTGATGGATGTGCCGGGGCTCAGGGTGGTTATCGTCAGCGGGCGCTGGATCAAGAGCCTCCAACCGTTGCTTCAGCTGCGTAAACGACCGGAAATCTGGGGATCCCACGGGCTTGAAAGATTGATGCCGGACGGATCGTACCAGGTTGTGCCGGTGGAGGAGGAAACACTCGAAGGGCTGGTGGCGGCCGATGAGTGGATCGATTCGGCCGGATTCAGAGGCCGGGTGGAAAGAAAACCCGGTTCCGTGGCCTTTCACTGGAGAGGTGTGGACGAAACATTGCGTCGGCAAATTGATGAGACTGTTCGTGCGAAATGGGCTTTGATGGCCGAGGCCTGGAATCTCCAGCTCAAAGAGTTTGATGGGGGGCTTGAATTAAGGGTCCCGGGCCGAGACAAAGGGGATGCGGTGAATACCGTATGCCGCGAGATGGATTTCCGGGCACAGGTTGCCTATTTCGGTGATGATTTTACCGATGAGGATGCATTCCGGGCACTCAAGGGCCGGGGGCTTGGAGTTCTTGTCCGGGAGACTTTAAGACCCACGGAGGCCGATATGTGGTTGAAGCCTCCCGTAGAGCTGCTCGGCTTTCTCAAGAGGTGGATTCGACCAGAGAGCAACTAGGAGAATAAAATGAGTGACCTGGTGATCGTTTCAAATAGAGGACCTTTCAGTTTTACCGAGACCCTGCTGCAGAATGCTGAAAGCATGTTGTATTCAGGTGATGCAGCCGGCCGGCCCGTATTCGGGGAAGGCGGCCTGGTCAGGGCGATGGCCGGTTTGTTGAAAAGTGGGGCCTGGACGCCTACCTGGATAGGGGCATCGATGGGAAACCGCGATATAGATGTCGCCAGGGGGTACTATACAGAGCTGTTCAACAAGATGGAAAAATCCGATTTGGCCCCGGAGTCGTTTCCGTATATCCGAATCGAACCGGACAGCAGGATGCATTTCCTTTATGGAGAATATGACTTTTTCATGCGTTTCGTTTTTTTCGACACGCGCCATATGCACAGTTATTACAGTAAGTTTGCAAACGGATTTCTATGGCCTCTATTACATCTGACGAGATCGCCCGCCTTCTACAAACAGTGCCGTACGTTTCCGAGGCCGTGTTTCGAAAAAAACGACTTCGTGCAGTACACCAGCAGCAATGTCACTTTTGCCAATGTTGTCGTGGACGAAATCCGGAAAAGCGGCGAATTGATGAAGGGAAGGGACAACATTGTCGTATGGAATCAGGACTACCACCTTATGGAGATCGCCGAAGTCTTCAAAGCGCTTCTGAGGGAGGAGGGTTTTTCGAAGGACAAGACTGAACGTATACATGTCGGACATTTTCTCCATACTCCGTTTTTCAATATCCACGATATCCAAGGCCTGATTCGTGAAGACAAGCGCATGCGGGTCAAGGAACAGGTTTTCGAGCCTTTCGGAGAGAGTATCGAGAATGCTCTTCAGCGGCTGACCTGGGGGATGCTGAACAACGATTTCATCGGGTTCCATACAAAGGAATACTGCGATAACTACCTTCAGGCACTTCAAGAATGGTTTCCCGTCGATATACGCATCAGGGACCGATTTTATGAAATCAAACACAGGGACCGCGTCACGACGGTGGGTTCGTTCCCCATAGGATTGGACGTTGACGGTATCCTGGGTGAAGTAGGACCCGGTGCTTCGCTGGATTACACTTTCGACGGCCGGGGGCTGAATGACAGCATACGGGCCGACAGGGCCCAGGGGCGGATTGTTTTCGGCGGCCTTGAACGGTGCGATTACACAAAGGGTTTGCTCGAAAGGCTCGGAGTTTTCGCTTATGCCTTGAAAGGGCTCAAAAGTCGGGGAAAGAACGCCCGGCTTTACCAGATAAGCGCTCCCAGCCGTTCAGACAACCCGGATTATCAATATTTGAACCAGATGTTTGCCGATGAACTGGAAAGAGTGAACGGAAGATTGGGGGAAGAGGCCGTGATACATCTGGATCAAGGTGTCAATCCACCCCAGAACTACCGTTTCATGAAAAACGTGGATGTCATGCTCGTGACACCACTGGAAGATGGAATGAACCTCGTTGCCTTCGAGTACATACTGTCTCAGAAATATCGACCGGTGAGAAGCCGGGGACTGCTGGTGATCAGTACGAGCGGCGCTTCCAGGGTGCTGAAGGAAAAAGGGTTCGACGAGGCTCACGGGGTGGTTTACGTAAATGCGATGCGCCCGAAAAACGCAGGTGGAAAAATCGTCGAAGCACTGCAGAAAGGCGTAGGCGTCTCCGATGAACTCATAAACTATATCGAAAGGGAACGGCGTGTAGACGACTGGGCCGAACAAAACATCGAGGCAATCCTAGAAAGCAGGAAAAAGAGCTGATATCCCGTAAAGGTGGTATCTGGATCGTCTGTTTTTGGAGTGTCGAAACGCAGTTTTGACCTGGCCCGCACCTGCTGTGAATTCAGCATGGAGGCAACCCCACGATAATGTCGGGAATGGAATCCCGACCTACAAGCTGTGTCGTGGGAGCGCTTTTTAAGCGCGATTTTTCCGAACGATATTCTCCCCTGGATTTTGTTTTCTTTTCACAAGCAATATCATCGCTATTGTTTGAGCCGCCGAAAGGAGAACGAAATAAGATAACCAGACCGGAACGCCGAATAGAAGCGGGGTGGCGCTGTCCCAGGCCCAGAAGTCGATCGAGAGTAAGAAAATTCCAGAAAAAACATATAGATAAGGGTTTTTAATTGACGTGGGAACGCGTAATCGCAAAAAACCTTTTCGTCTCAGCAATATGAGATGCGGAACCATATATCCGCAGAAAGACACGCCTGCAACCCATGCGATGGGGAGAAACGGCCCGGCGGGAATCGCTCCCAGGTAAAACGCAACAACGGCTGATTCCCCCGCAATGATGGATACCGCTGCCGATACGGCAAACCTGCGTTTCAGGTACAGTCCGAAAATAACCGTGGGAAACAGTACCGCGAGGCCGGTGAAAGTTTGGGTTGCAATCTGCAGAATGGTCGCAGGCGGTTTGAGAGCGAGAGTAAGGCCTGCAGCACTCAGAACGAGCACAATGATTCTTCCCCGGGCCGCTCCTCTTTCACCTGTGCCCGGTTTTTCCGGGATGATGTCCCTGTTTATGATCGAACTCAGAGTCAGAAGCTGGGAGTCCATGGTTGACATCAGTGCTGCCAGACCGGCCGCCATGACCAACGCAGCCATGGCATCCCCGGAAATTGAAGAGATGACGAGGGGTAGAATTCTGTCCGCCTCCTTGCCGGCCAGGGCCGGAAAGGAGAGCCTGCCCATTATCCCGATCACCACCGGCAGAAAGAACACAACCGTGCACACCAGGGGGTAGAATATCATGCCGCCGGCTATCACCCGGTCGCTTCTGGCTGCATAAAAACGCTGAAACAGCTGGGGAAACATCGGGTCGCACAGAAACCAGA
>DSCZ01000364.1 GCA_011048855.1 Desulfobacteraceae bacterium
AAATATTTTCACTGCAGGATTTGCCGGTCCGGGATGGCACAACCGGGGAAATTATCATCCCCGGGCCGCTCTGATACCCATCGGAGAATACTCGTGCTTCACCGCTTTATAGGGGTTTACAAATGATATGTTTGGATAAATAATCTGCACCGGATGAGTTGTCCGAGCTTTTTAGAAATGAGAGGGGCATAATCAAGATGCAGCCAAGCGATCGAATCATATTTCCACTGGATGTTCCTGATTACCAGGCAGCGATGCGGCTTGTGGAACTGCTCACCGGTCGGGTGGGGCTGTTCAAGGTCGGGTTGGAGCTTTTCATCGCCGAGGGGCCGCGTATCGTCGAGGCGATAAACAATGCAGGGGATACCGGCGTGTTCCTGGACCTTAAGCTCCACGATATACCGGCGACCGTCACCCGTGCATTCGAAACTGCGGCCAGGCTTAAACCGGTGTTCATAACAGTGCATTGCGAGCAGGGTGATGGCTTTTTGAAGCATGTTTCCGAAAAATTTCCGGATACAAGGGCGCTTGGAATCACTCTTCTTACCAGTCTCGGTGCCGGTCACCTCGAGAAACTGGGTCTCCGTCCTGAATACGTAAACGATATATCCAGCCTGGCGGTCCGTCGCGCGTTGATCGCAAAGGAAGCGGGTTGCGGCGGGGTGGTGTGCTCGGGGCTTGAATCGGCCACGATCCGGGAAGCGCTGGGGCCGGAGATGACGATAGTCACTCCGGGGATCCGTCCGCGATGGTCGCTGGTTGAAGGCGACGACCAGAAAAGGATCGTTACGCCGGGCAGGGCCGTTCAAAACGGCGCCGATTATATCGTCGTCGGCCGTCCGATAAGGGATGCAGAAGACCCGGCTGAAGCGGCCGGCCGGGTGGCGGAAGAAATCGAATCAGGCCTCTGAGATTTCAACCGCAGCCTGGGTCATCATGGCCTTTGCGCACAGCACCGGCCCTTCTTTTCGCATATCGTAGACATCCGCTTCGGCGACTATCAGATTGCTGCCTCCCCGGATAACATGGGCGCTGCATTTAAGCACCTGTCCGAAGGCGGGTCTCAGGAAATTGATTTTGAACTCCACGGTGAGGATCCGTCGATTATCTTCGACAGTGGTGAATCCTGCATACCCGGCTGTGTGGTCGGCCATTGCGGCCATAACCCCTGCATGCACGAAGCCGTCCTGCTGGCGGTGATGGTCGGTTACGTTCAGCGAGGATTCGACTTTACCCCGTTCGATGTCAACCGCCTCGAAGCCGCAGTATTTGATGAACCCCCTGCTGAAATCCCTTTTTAGAAACTCAACCCGGTTTTGATCAAGTCTATCAGCCATCACCCCTCTCCTTTCAAGCATTTTGCCAAAACTACCGCAAAACGGAGCGCCTTTCAATGCCGGATAGCTCCAAAACGGCGATTTCTGCTGTTTTTTGCTTGATCAAAAAGACCCTTCACCTTAGTATTTGCTTCTTTTCACCGTTTCACAATACAAGGAGAAAAGGAATGGAAAAGAAGCACAAGTTTTCCATGTGGTACGTTCTTCTCGGTATCTGGGTGGTTTTGATTCTACAAAACGCACTTCACACGGCCTTTGCTATCAAGACGGTCCCGTACAGCGAGTTTCTTCGTCTCCTCGAAAATGGAAGGATCGCCGAAGTGGCCATCACTGCGGACCGTATCCAGGGGCGGATGATAAACGGCGGAGAGATGTTTCGGACCGTACGGGTCGATCCCGAGCTCTCGAAGCTGCTGGAGCAATACGGGATAACCTTCAAGGGGGAGATAGAATCCACGTTTCTCCGGGATCTTCTCTCCTGGGTTTTTCCGATCCTGCTTTTCATCGGTGTCTGGTACTTCCTCATGAAGCGTATGGCCGGACAGCAGCCGGGATTCATGACTCTGGGCAAGAACAAGGCCAAAATCTATGTCGAAAACGAACTTGATGTTACGTTCAAGGACGCGGCCGGTGTAGACGAGGCTAAACAGGAATTGATGGAAGTAGTCGAATTTCTCAAGGAACCTGACAAGTTCACCCAGTTGGGCGGAAAAATGCCCAAGGGGGTTCTACTTGTCGGGCCGCCGGGGACGGGTAAAACCCTTCTTGCAAAAGCCGTCGCCGGGGAAAGCGGGGTGCCTTTTTTCAGCCTGAGCGGTTCCGAATTCGTCGAAATGTTCGTCGGACTGGGTGCCGCAAGGGTCAGAGACCTTTTTGTCCAGGCCAAAGAGAAAGCTCCCTGCATTATTTTCATAGACGAGCTTGATGCGCTCGGCAAAGCGCGTGGAGTCGGGGCTGTCAGCGGTCACGACGAACGGGAGCAGACACTGAACCAGTTGCTTGTGGAGATGGACGGCTTCGACCCGAAGGTGGGGGTGATTCTCATGGCCGCGACCAACAGGCCGGAAATCCTGGATCCGGCACTGTTGCGCCCGGGACGTTTCGACAGGAACATACTCGTGGACAGGCCTGACAAAAAAGGCCGGGAAGAGATCCTGAAGGTGCACCTGAAGAAAATTAAAAAGGGGAAAGATTTGGACGTGGAAGCGCTGGCCGCTATGACGCCGGGAATGGTGGGCGCCGACCTGGCCAACCTGATCAACGAGGCGGCCTTGCTCGCTGTTCGCAGAAAGAAGAAAAGCGTCGGGATGTCCGAGTTCCAGGAGGCCGTGGAGCGGGTAGTGGCAGGACTGGAGAAGAAAAATCGCCTGATCAACGATAAGGAACGTGAAACCGTTGCATATCACGAACTGGGGCATGCGATTGTCGCGCTTTCGCTGCCGGGGGTGGATCCGGTTCAGAAAATATCGATTATACCACGGGGGATCGCCGCTCTCGGCTACACGCTTCAGGTGCCCACGGAAGATCGTTTTTTGATGTCCCGCTCCGAGCTGTTGAATAAAATATGCACGCTGCTCGGAGGAAGAGCTGCAGAAGAAATGATCCTCAATGATATCTCCACCGGGGCGCACAACGATCTGGCGAAGGCGACCGATATCGCGCGGAGCATGGTCACCGAATACGGGATGAGCCAGGAATTGGGCCAGGTGTATCTTGCGCCGGAAAAACGCCCGCAATTCCTGGATTTGGTCGGAGGATCAAGGGTCGAATACAGCCAGTCCACAGCCGAGTTGATAGACAGGGAAATCAAGAACATCATTGGCGAGCAGTATGAGAGGGCGCTGGAAATTCTTCGGGAAAAAGAAGACGCCTTGAAATCTGTGTCCAAGGTGCTCCTCGAAAAGGAAAAACTCGAAGGAGACGAGTTGAGGAAACTGCTGGGACTTGGGAACGGAAGACAGGAGGTTTCCGAAAAATAAACGCTACCGGGCTCAGCGCCACTGTACCGGGTCGTCGTCGAGATTTTCAGCCACGACAGCCGATATGCGCTCAAGCTCTTCGAGGTCCCGAGGGGAAAGCACCAGGTCAGCCGCTCCGGCATTGTCTGACACCTGATCGGCGTTTCTTGCCCCGGCCACCGCGCAGACTCCCTCCTGATGAATCACCCAGGCAAGCGCCAATCTGGCGGGGCTCACCTTTTTCGATTCGGCCATGGGGACGAGAAGATCGAGTGCCTCTTTGACTTTTCCACGGTTTTCGGGCGCGAAAAGTCGGTTGCGTCGACGATGGTCTCCCTTGGCGAATACATGATCGGGGCCGAATTTCCCGGTCAGGATACCCTGGGCCAGGGGGGAATAAGCGAGAATCGTGATGCCCCGGGCCCGGCAAAATGGGATCACCTCTTTTTCGGCCTGCTTCCAGAAGAGGGAATAGGGGGGCTGGGCGCTCTCCACAGGCCCGAAAGAAAGCACTTCTTCTATCTGCCGGGCCGAAAAATTTGAGACACCCACCGCTCTTATTTTTCCCTGTTCCTTGAGGCGCATCAAGGCTCCCATGCTTTTTTCGACCGGTACGATTTTAGTTCCCCAGGACCCGGAGGGCCAGTGGATCTGGTACAGGTCGATGTAGTCGGTCGATAGATTTTTCAACGAGCCGTGGCAGGCTTCGACCAGGTCTTCCGGCTCCAGGTGGTTCGGGTAGACCTTCGAGGCGATCACCACCTTGTCCCGGGCACCTTTGAGGGCATTTCCGAGGATTCGTTCGGAATGCCCGTGGCCGTATTCCTCGGCGGTGTCGAAGGTCGTTATTCCCCGGTCGCAGGCAGCACGAACAGCGGCCGTGGTTTCCCTGTCGTCGATTCCGGCCCACATCCGCTTCCCGGCCTGCCAGGTTCCCATGATGAGTGCTGAAATTTCTATTCCCGAATGTCCCAGTTTGCGGTATTGCATGCTTTCTCCCTTAAGGCGGAACCGTCAGCATTTACGCTTGCATTAGAAGCTCTATATAATATGATATTTCAATCGCCAAATCAATTTTTGCACCCGAAAATCTTTTTCGCACCAACTGAAGGAGGAAAATGGGGCGCCGGGACAACCGCATGAACGTGGAGAGCCTGTGCCGTTTTTTGAATTATGTTCTCGGTCGACGGCCGGACGAGTTCGGCCTGGTGCCTTCAGGGGAGGGTCGTATCCCGCTCAAAGAACTGCTGCAGGCTCTTCATGAAGAAGAAGGATGGGGTCATGTCCGGCAGGCACATATCAACGAATTGCTGATGGGACGCGGCAGGGGCTTATTCGATCTGACCGAAGGAACCATCGCGGCATTGGAGAGACATTTTTCCGGGCCGGTGGAGGTGCGCACCGATTCCCTCCCGAAATTGCTCTACACCCCGGTGAGGATGCGGGCGCATCCGGTTGTGGTTGAAAAAGGGTTAGTTGCCGCTGAGGGGAAATGGATCGTACTGAGTGGCTCGAGGACGATGGCGCATCGGATAGGGCGAAGAAGGGATCCGGACCCCGTTGTTCTCGAAATCGGAACGGCTCCGGCACGGGCCGGGGGAGTTCCATTTTTTTCGTTCGGGGAGCTTTTCCTCGCGGCGTGGCTTCCCGCCGAATCTATCATAGGACCGCAGGTGCGGCAGCAGGACGAGAAGCGGCCCGGAAAAACCCCGAAGGACGGTCCACGACCCCAAAAGCGGCCATCTGATTTTACTCCGGGTTCGTTCAAACTCACCCCCGAACGCGACCCCGACCGGGGTCGCTCAACGAAAGGGCGAAAGCCCAAGGGCTGGAAAGAAAAAGCCAGGGCCCGCAGGAGAAAAGGAGAACGCCATGAATGACAAATCCGCCGAATTCAATAAATTCTTCTACCCGGAAAGCATCCTGGTGATCGGTGTTTCTCCCGCACCGTCCAACCTCGGCAGAAACATAGTCTCCAACCTGCCCCTCGCCGGGTACAATGGAGAGATCCTTTCGGCCGGCAGGACGCCGGGGGTGGTGTTCGGACAGCGGATATACCTTTCTATCGAAGAAATAAACCGTCCTGTGGATCTTGCCGTGGTTCTAACCCCTGCGGCGACGGTGCCGGGGATCCTCGAGCAGGGAAGTCCTTGGTTGCAGGGATGTGGAAATATTAATGCAGCCGATGGCCGGGGTGTTCACCGAAACGATCGTGGGAGGTAAGCGGGATCCGGTGTTCGGCCCTGTCGTGATGTTCGGGTTGGGCGGTGTTTTTGTGGAAGTCCTGGAGGACGTGGTCTGGCGGACTGCACCGCTGCCGCCTGCCGAAGCGGAAAAAATGACGGCCGGCGTGAGAGGCCGCGCCTTTCTCGAAGGGGCCAGAGGGAAACCTCCATGCGACGTCGCGGCGCTTCAGGACATGATCGTCAGGGTGTCGCATCTGTTTTCAGATTTGCCGGACGTGGCCGAAATGGACATAAATCCGGTGGCCTCGACGGCAAAGGGGACGATGGCCCTGGATGCCAGGGTTATCCTGGATAAGAAGCGCTGACAATGGTTCCTTCCACCTTGTCGTCTTTTATTTGTTCAGCCCGGATTTTCAGCAGAGGGTCCGGATCATTTTCCGACTGGAACCGGAATACGACCGGTACATAGTTGTCGCTGGTGCCGAGAGCCATGTTTTCTTTCGAGGGGAGCCGCCCTTCCCGCAGTACTTCCAGTGTGTTCCCGAGGGATGCACGGTTAAATTCGGAGCGTTTTCCACGGCCGAGGGCACGCATCACTTCGGCCATTTTCTTTACCTCGCCCGGTGGAACCTGCAGTGGAAATTCCGCGGCCCTGGTGCCGGGCCGCCGCGAATAACGGAAAACATGGAGATAGGATACCGGAAGACCGGCCAGAAGACTTCGGGTGTTTTCAAATGTTTGCCCGTTTTCTCCTGGAAACCCGCACATTACATCGGCCCCTATGCAGCTTTGCGGGCAGGTTTCGTGGATTTTTTGGACAAGCCAGGCGAAGTCGTCTGCCGTGTACCGGCGGTTCATGGATGAAAGTATTGAATCGTCTCCGCTTTGAAGTGCTATGTGCAGGTGGCGGCAGATCCAACCGCCTTCAGCGACCATTTCTATGATTTCGCCGGTGATCTCGTTGGGTTCCATGGAGCTGAGCCGGATCCGAGCCGGGTATTTTTCGCTGCGTATTCTTTTAAGGAGCCCAACCAGGCTGCAGCCGGCCTCCCCCCCGCTGTAGAGCCCGAGGTGGATGCCCGTGAGTACGATTTCCCTGTATCCTGCCCTGCAGTATCTTTCCACGCCTTCAAGGACTTCTTTCATGGCCAGGCTGCGGGAAGGGCCCCTGGCGAAGGGGACGATGCAGTAGGAGCAAAAGGATTCGCATCCATCCTGTATCTTCAAGAACGCCCTGCTTCTCCCGGAAAAACGGCTGACGGGCATGGCGTCGAACCGGGCGGCAGAGCCGAAACCGCCGGATACAAGAATCTCGTGATCGGTTCCATCCAGTGCACCTTTGAGAAGGTCGACCACCGCCCCCTTCCGGCTGTTGCCGACGATCAGGCCGATTCCCTTTATTTGCATCAATTCTTCCGGAAACACCTGGCCGTAGCATCCAACCGCTGCGACCAGCCCTTCGGGCGACCTGCGTATCGCCTTGCGGATTTCCTGCCGGGACTGCCGGGAGGCTGTTTGAGTGACGATGCAGGTGTTTACGATCGTTACATCCGCGAATCCCTGACCCGCCCATTCCCAGCCCTCGGCACAGAGCGCTTCTCTGAGCCAGGCCGACTCGTACTGGTTCACCTTGCATCCGAGGGTCACTATTCGAAATCTCGTCATTGGTTTGAAATCCATCCTCCGCCTACGACAGTTTCGCCATCGTAGCAGACGAGTGCCTGGCCGGGAGTGACGGCCCACTGGGGTTCGTCGAAGATGAAGCGTACTTGGTCCTGCTCCTCCATCCGGAGGAGGCCGGGGGCTGCTCTGTGTCGGTAACGGATCTGGGCTGAAAACCTGACGTCGGATTGCGGCCGTCGCAGCCATTTGAACTGCAGGGCGAGGGCATCGCGCGAAAAAATTTCCTCCCGCCTCCCGACCACGACATCGCCGCGTTCCGGTCGCAAAGCTTTGACATAATAGGGCCGTGCGGAGGCGATGCCCATTCCGTGCCTCTGACCGATCGTGAAGCGGTGGATGCCCTGATGGTTTCCAAGCACTTCTCCGGATTCGGTGACGAATTGACCGGGGGCGGTTGCCGCCTGTCCGCCGAGGTGCTCCACAAGCCTTCGGTAGTCGGTTCCCTGCAGGAAACAAATTTCCTGACTCTCGGTGAAATCGGCCGCGTTGAGTCCGATTGCAAGGGCTTCATTTCTACAATGTTCTTTTGTCAGGGTTCCTATGGGGAAGAGGGTCCGCGCGAGACACCGGATGTCGACGCGGTGCAGAAAATAGGATTGATCTTTCAGTGGGTCCGATCCCCTGAGGAGCTTTATGGTTTCCCCGGTTCGCTCGTGTCCGGCATAATGCCCGGTCGCCACGAAAGGGATATCCAGGGTGTCGGCATATCTGCACAGGGCTGGGAACTTGATCCGTTCGTTGCAGACCACGCACGGGTTCGGGGTCAATCCTTTCAAGTATCGGCTGACGAAGGGAGATACCACGCCGTCTATAAATTGTTGAGTCAAATCGAGAAACTCAACTTCGATGTCGAGGAACCCGGCGGCCTCGAGGACCGCTTTGCGCCTGGCGTCAAGGACTTCAGCCGGTGCGGGCAGCACAAGGTGGAGGCCGCGGACCCGCCACCCAGCCTCGATGAGCCGTGCCGCCGCGAAAGAGCTGTCCAGCCCACCGCTCAAAGCCACCACCACCGTTGAAGGATTGATCCTCATAGGATTGACGCCTGTCACCCTGAAAGGCCTTCCGGCCCGCTGCGGGCGGCTGCATCTTTTGGAAAGAAATTATCCATTACAGCAGTACACGTTTGTTGAAACTGACCACCATCGCCCTGGCCGGACACGCAAGCACGCACCATTCACAGGCGCTGCATTTGTCCTTTTCAAAAACGACTTCCATTTCAGGCCGTTTGATATAGAGCGCCCCGGTCGGACACACGGCGGTGCAGGCGCCGCAGTGGTAGCACATCGACTCATCCCGCCGGATGTCCTGTCCGATGTTTTCGACCTTAATGTCCATGCTTTTCAGATAGCGGACACCCTTTTGAAAGTTCTTGCGATGTCCGCTCAATTCCATGACCATGAACCCGTCTTTACGGGGATAAATAGTTGCCTTCAGGATGTTGAAGGTCAGATCGAAATCCCTGACCAGGTTCACGACAACCGGCTGGCCCGCGATTTTTCCGGGAAAACGCAGAGACAACGTTTTAGAATACATTGCATCAAACTCCACTCGTAAAAATCAATAACCCGACCAGAATCAAACCTTTTTGATCGCCCGCTCGAACCCGGGGAGTGCATTCTCGACAACCCGGTCATCGACACAGAATGCGATACGCATGTGGCCTGGTCCTCCAAATCCGCTGCCGGGAACCACCAGGATGTTTTCTTCTCGAAGCACCCGGACGAAAGCGACGTCATCGTCGATCGGCGTGCGCGGAAACAGGTAGAAAGTTCCTTTCGGAACTACAAAACGGTACCCGCAGGCCGCAAGACCTTCACACAGTATGTCGCGCTTTCTTCGATAGGCGTCGACATCGACGGTTTGGTTCAGAAGGTTGGGTATCGCCCGCTGCATCAACGCCGGGGCATTGACGAAGCCGAGAATCCGGTTTGCAAGCACCAGTCCGGCGGATATCAATTCCTTGTCCGTGATGCCGGGGTTGACCGCTATGTACCCTATCCTTTCACCCGGAAGAGAGAGGTCTTTCGAAAAAGACGTAACGACAAGGCTGTCCCGATACGCGTCCAGTACGCTCGGCACCTCAAGATCATCGAATACGATTTTTCGGTACGGTTCGTCGGAGATCAGGTATATCGATCGCCCAAGTCGCGAGCTATGCTCTGAAAGCAGCAGCGCGAGGCCGTTCAGCTCCTGCAGGCTGCATACTCTTCCGGTGGGATTATTTGGATAATTTATCAGCACGGCTTTTGTCCGCTCACCGATCGCCGCTGCTATAGCCTCAAGATCAAGAGAAAAATCCTCTCCGACGGGCACCTGAACCGGCTTGCCCTGGTGGTTATCGATGTAGAAGTCATACTCGACGAAATAGGGCTTCGGAATAATAACTTCGTCGCCCGGATCGAGCAGGGTTTTTAAAATGACGTTCAACCCGCCGCCGGCACCGGCGGTCATGATGACGTCTTCACCGTTGAGGTGGGCTTTCGTATACGAGTTGACGTGTTCCGCTACAGCCTGCCTGGTTTCGGGGTAGCCGGCGTTCGGCATATATCCATGGCGTCCAGGTGCAGGATCGTCCACCAACTTCCGTATTTCCTCGTGAAACTTCGCAGGGGGTTCCAGGTTTGGATTCCCAAGACTGAAGTCGAAAACTTTGTCCGCTCCGTACATGGCCTTTCTTTTGGCACCTTCTTCGAACATCTTCCTGATCCAGGACGAGCGGGAAATATCCGCCACGATCCGTTGGGATATCGCCATCACAATTCCTCCTTCAGAATAAATTTTTAAACTACCCCATTTATAAACTTTGTCAAGCTTATATCAGTGTTCCAGCAGTGGATTTTGATTCGGCCGCGGTGGCTTTTTCTCTCTTCTTTCCGCTGTGATATATAGCCGGGAGGTTCGTCAGGAAAACTCCCGCGAGCACCAGCAGGCCCCCGCTCATCTGGAGCGGGGTCAGCGTCTCACCGATAAGCAGCCATGCCCCGAATGCGGTTACGACAGGGACGCCGTTTATCGCAACCGAGGCTCTTGCTGCGGGGAGCCGCCTGAGGGCATGGTTGTAGCACAGAAACGCTATGATGGTTGCGAAAATCGTCAGGTAAAGCACCGCGCCCAAGGAACGGGTTGTAACGGCTTCCCACCGCACGGACGGCAGCTCGAAAAGAAAGGCGGGTGCGAAGAAAAGACCACCATATATTGTCTGGACCCCGGTGATTTCAAGGGAAGAATGTTCCCGCCCGACATCTCTTGCAAACACCATGTAGAGGGCCGCCGATATCACCGCTCCGAACACCAGCAGGTCGCCGAGAAGCGGGCCGCCCGGCGAAACCTCGAAGGCGGGGTCCCCCGTTACCAACACAGCAATGCCTGCAAGGGATACGACTATGCCCAGGAGACCCGCTGCACCGGTGCGTTCCTTCAAAATGAGCGCACTCAGGATCGTCACGGCTACTGGTATCGTGGCGATTATCAATGAAACTTTTGCTGCCGGGCTGAGCCGTAGGCCGTAGGTTTCGAAAATGAAATAAAGTACCGGTTCCGATATTGAAAGAAGGAGCATCTTCCCGCGGTTCTTTTTGCTGAAGCGGGGAAAACCACGCCGTGCCAGCAGCACGGCAAAGAGGCATGCACTCGTGCCGAACCGTGCAAACACCAATGTGAATACCGGAATGCTTTCAAGAGCGACCTTGGTGGCGACGAACGAAAGCCCCCAGAAAACGACCGCTGCGGCCAGGGACAGATAGGCCCCCGCCCCTCCCTGTTTTGCCATGGTATTCATTTTGCCACCGTGATCAGGAACGCGCCCATAAAAATCACTCCAGCGGATATGAATCTGAGAGTTCGATGTTTTTCTTTGAGCAGGTAGCCTCCCATCAGAACCGCAAACACGATGCTGAGCTGCCGCAGTCCGACTATATAGCTCACCCGCTCAATCGTGAAAGCCACCAGGATCAGCGAATAACTGATGAAAACGATAAGGCCGTTCAACAGGATGCTGCGGCGGTTCACCGTCCATTCGCGCATGATCGCACTTCTTTTTTTGGTTGCGGCGATATACGGTGTGAAGAAAATCATTCCAAACACTATGAGGAGGTAATTGAAAACCAGCGGATCCGAATAACCGACCCCTATTTTGTCCACGATCGAATAGGCGGTGACCGCGCCCATCGTAAGAAAGGCGAAGCGGGTGGCCCGGTTGGTCACCAGGGCCGTGAACGGACGT
Source organism: Desulfobacteraceae bacterium (assembly GCA_011048855.1). Next base: position 11,387 of record DSCZ01000364.1, read on the forward strand.
AGAAACTCCCGGACCGACGGCTGCTGCATCCCTATTGCCTGGACACCGGCGACCACCAGCAGTATGCCGGCCACCCCGAGAAAGGATACCTTCTCTCTCAGCACAACGATCGAAACGATCAACACGAGCGCCGGGGCGGAGCGCATGATCGGGTAGACCTGCGAAAGATCGCCGTCTTCATAGGCTTTGGAGAGAAAGAGCCAGTAAAAAAAATGAATCAGTCCGGAGGCGGCTGCGACCGCCAGGCCGGCGGCCGGCGGCAATCCCCTGACTGCAGCCAGGTAGCAGAAAAGCGGCAGAAAAAACACCATGGCCCAGATTTCGTACCACCATACGAAAAGCTGCTTGTCGCCGGAGCGCTTGGTGAACAGGTTCCTCACCGCGTGGAGAAGGGCCGAGAGGACGACAAGGGTGATCGAAAGACCGCTCATGACATTTCAATAGATTGAAGCGCATTCACCAATCCTCGCACAGAGGCGGCCGACGTTTCAAGAGCCTGCCGCTCGGAAGGGGCAAGGTCGATTTCGAGGATCGATTCCACTCCGGCGGAACCAAGTTTGACCGGTACCCCTACGAAAAGGTCGCGAATTCCGTATTGCCCGGTAAGATAGGCAGCGCAGGGAAGAATTTTCCTTCGGTTTTTAAGAACCGATTCGGCCATTTCCACTGCGGCCGAGGCTGGTGCGTAAAAGGCGCCGCCTGTTTTAAGGTGCCCCACGACTTCTGTGCCGCCGTTACGGGTCCGCTCGATCAATGCTTCTATTTTTCCCGGGGAAAGCAGCTCGGTGACGGGAACACCGGCGACGGTAGAGTGACGTGCCAGGGGCACCATCGCATCGCCATGCGCGCCAAGCACGAGAGCACTCACGGTGGCGACCGAAACGGAGAGCTCCTGCGCGATAAACCAGGCGAACCGCGCCGAATCGAGAATTCCGGCCATTCCCACGATGCGCTCCGGGGGAAAACCGCTTGCCTCGAGCGCCACGTGGCACATGGCGTCCATCGGGTTGGCGACGATGATGAAAACCGCGCCGGGGGAAGCCTCGGCTGCCTTTCCGGCTGCTTCCCGCATCACCTTCGCGTTGCTTGCAAGCAGATCGTCACGGCTCATCCCGGGCTTTCGCGGGAGCCCGGCGGTAACGATCACCACATCCGAGCCCGCTGTTTCTTTATAGCCCGAAGTTCCCTCAACATGACAGTCATGAATTTCGATCGCGGATGCCTGGTTGAGGTCGAGTGCTTTTCCTTTTGCAAGCCCCTCGATTACGTCCACCAGAACCACATCCGATATCTGTTTTTCTGCAAGCCTTTGGGCGACGGCGCCGCCGACATTGCCCGCTCCTATCACGGTCACTTTTTTATCCATAATTTCATTTCCTTTCTTGTTTTACGGCTTTCAAGCCGGTCCTTACACCTGTGATGGAAAAGAGATGTCCGGAAAATTTTTTCAAGATCGAATATAATAATTTTACGAATGCATCAAACCTGATTTTCAATCTTCCCGGCACGCTTCAGATTCTATGAACCCACCTATCGCCGACATCTCGTTCGTCATCGGCATCCGGGGAAGGCTCGACAGGAACATCGAGCCGTACCGGCTCGTAAGAAGGCGGACGTCCAGGATCGCCAGGATGCCCCTGTCGGTGCGCTTCCGGATCAGCCTGCCGAGCCCCTGCTTCAAAGAAATGATCGCCGAGGGCACCTGGTATTCGA
>DSCZ01000484.1 GCA_011048855.1 Desulfobacteraceae bacterium
ACTCAAAAGGATGCATATGACCCGGGATTTTACTGTAAAACGCGGTGAAAAGCTCTAAAAGGAAGAAAAACACATTGAGCACAAACGCGTAGGTAACAATTCCGGCCAGAGTTCGGATCTGCTCCCGGCCGGGATCAAACTTGGTAAATCTCCTGACGATCAGGCACAAAAGAATGAGGATCGCGGGTCCCGAGGCGAAAGCGGACGCCAAAAAACGTGCGGCCATGATAGCAGTCAACCAGTAATGTCTTCCAGGAAGCCCGGCGTACAGAAAAGCGGTCACCGTGTGGATGCTGAATGCCCATGGTATTGAAATATAGATCAATACCTTCACCCAGGACTGGTAGTGAATTCCCTTGCGCTCTGCACTCAAAACATTCCAGCCGATGATAATATTGAGGAAAAGATATCCGTTCAGCACAATCATATCCCAGAACAGGATTGAATTCGGCGTGGGGTACATGACCACATTCATAATCCGGACAGGATTCCCAAGGTCAACGAATATAAACAGCAGGCACATCGTGACGGCGGCCACAGCGAGAAATTCACCCAGGATCGTAATTCTACCGAATGCCTTGTAATCATGCAGGTAATAAGGCATGACTACCATGACCCCTCCAGCCGCAACGCCGACCAGGTAGGTGAACTGGGCGATGTAAAATCCCCACGAAACATCTCTGCTCAGCCCAGTGACTTTAAGCCCCATCTTGAATTGATACAGGTAGCAGAAAAACCCTATTGCCATAATCCCGAGCAATGACAGGATCCACCACCAGTACCGATTGCTTCCATGCAGCGCTTTATCCAGCATAACTACCTCATACTAAATAGAAAACGTTCGGTTCCGTGCCAAGCTCCGGCTTTCTCCGTATCGAATAATTTGCTCGGAGCGCTTTTCTGACACGAGAATCGGGATCCGACAGGTCACCGAAAATGAGCACATCTTCCTTCAGCTTATCGGCGGCCTCGACACAAGCCGGCATCATTCCCCTGGCAATTCTTTCCGCGCAGAAGGTGCATTTCTCAACCACCCCCTTGGAACGCATAGGGTAATCGGGATTTGTCGGAAAATCAGGGTTCAAATTTTCAGGCGCTTTTCTCGGATCCCCGTAATTGAAACTCCGCGCCCCGAAAGGGCAGGCCGCCATGCAGAACCTGCAACCTATACAACGGTGCATGTCCATCATCACAACGCCGTCGCTGCGTTGCCATGTAGCCCTGGTGGGGCAGACCCTGCAACAAGGAGGATTCGCGCAATGGTTGCACGTAATAAGGAAAAATTTGCCCTTATATTTCTCCGCCGCATAATCATGCTGCTGCCCTGGAAAACTGTGCTCGTAATTCTCCTTCCATATCCATTTGAGTTCATCCTTCGGGTTCCCCACGTCCGGTACATTGTGCTCCCGATGACAGGCCTTGACACAAGCGTCCATGATCTTGTCGTCGATGCGCCTCATATCGATAACCATCGCCCATCTTTTCCCCTTTGTAAGGGGAACCGATTTCATCGACGCTTCGAGGTCACCGGGAGCGAGGACATCGACTGCGGCCTTACCGCCCGCAGCCAGCACAGTCGAAATACCGGCGACCTTCAGGAATTTTCTTCTGTCCATGCCCATCACATATTCTCCTTAGGTTCGATGTGACAATCCCAGCAGTAGGGGTTCAACCCCACGTAATCATGGCACTGGTCACAGAACTTGGCTTTGTTGCTATGACAATCCATACAGGTCGTCTGGAGACTCTTGTAATAGATCTTTTCAACCCCGGCGGTGTAAAATCCTTCGGTATTTCCGGAAAAAATTCCCCTCATATCACTGAGAAGCCTGGTGGCCGGATCACCACTCTCTTGTCCGGTATACCGAAGCTCCTCTCTCACGACCGTATGACGCCATTCGTCCAACAGCTGCATATGCCAGGCCTTCATATAGTCTTTCGGGGCGACGCACTGCCCGGCTTCCCTGGCCTTCTCAGTAAGCTCAAGGGTAGGCGCCTTTGCAGCTTTCCCCAAATTGAAAAAGAACGGGGACATGAGCAGACCCACACCGATGATAAGCCCGGCTATGATCTTACCTCCGTCATACATCCTCTTCGTCCTCCATGCCAGGAAGGGTTTCACCGCGAAGATCACTCGTCCGCGTCTTCTCGTCATCGAACACCAGCGCGTTGCCGATAAGCTCGTGAATTCCGCAGACATCGACCCCGGGGACCCAGTAATCCATTAGAGCCGGAAATACGGCTCTGTCGATCGCGCAGATGCATGAAAGCATGTTCACTCCGTGCTTTTCGTGTACATACCTCACAGCGTTGCCCCTCGGCATCCCTCCGCGCATCCTGAGCTCCATATCTTCACCGGCGTTGAGACCGGAGCCGGCTCCACAGCAGAAAGTCTGCTCACGGATCGTATTCTCCGGCATCTCAAAAAAATTACTGCAGACATTCTTAAGCACATAACGCGGTTCTTCAAGCAGCCCCATGCCCCGCGCCGGGTTGCAGGAATCGTGATATGTTACCTTCAAATGATCGTTCCTGCTCGGATCCAGCTTCAATTTCCCGTTACGGATAAGGTCTGCCGTAAATTCGACGATATGCGTCATCTTTGTCGATGCAGCATTCTCGAACTTGGTACCGGTAATAGGGGATACCGGTGTCTCCAGAAAACCGGCCGGGCCGTTGAACGTATCCATGTACTGGTTTATAACGCGCCACATGTGCCCGCATTCTCCGCCCAGTATCCACTTGACTCCCAGACGCTTGGCCTCCGCATACATTTTGGCGTTCAGGCGCTTGGCCATTTCATGGCTTGTGAAATACCCGAAGTTTCCTCCCTCGGACGCATAGGTGCTCCAAGTGATGTCCAACCCCATACCCTTCAGGTAATGGAACAACATCATGTAGCCCATACAGGTGAATGTTCCCGGATCGGCGAAAACATCGCCCGAAGGGGTGATGAAGAGGATTTCGGCACCCTTGCGGTTGAAATCCTGCTCCATCCGGATGCCGGTTATATCCTCGATTTCGTCGGTGAAAAAATCCATCATGTCTTTGTATGCATGAGGCTGGATGCCAAGATGGTTACCGGTCCGGTAACAGTTTGCGACGGGTGCTGCGATCCAGTCGATATTAAGCCCGACCAGGTTCGTCAGCTCCCGGCCTATAATGGTGGTCTCGGCGGTATCTATTCCGTAAGGACAGAAAAGTGAGCAACGCCGGCATTCGCTGCACTGGTAAAGATAATACCACCATTCCTTCAATACATCTTCGGTCAGATCTCTTGCGCCTGCCCATTTCCCAAAAATTTTGCCGCCGGCTGTAAACTCTTTTCGGTAGACTGAACGGAGCAGTTCGGCACGCAAGACCGGCATATTCTTCGGATCTCCGGACCCGATGAAAAAATGGCATTTGTCGGCACATGCACCGCACCGTACACATATATCCATAAAAAGCTTGAAAGTACGGAATTTACCCAGGCGCTCGCGCATACCCTCGATTATGGTTTCTTTCCAATTTTCAGGCAGCTTCCAGTCTTCATCTTCAGGATTCCATTGCCTCGGGTTCGGCATCCCGACATATTCGAGACTCTGGGGTTTGCCGGCATAGCAGTACATGCCCGGCCGTATTTTGACGGGCTCATCCATCCATCCCTTAAGCACCGGAGGAGAATGATGGATATCGGCGGTTTCGGCCGGTTTCGGTGTTTCATCAGACATGGCTACTCCTTTTCTCCCTGTTCTGCTTCATCCAGGCCTTTCTCGACAGGCAGCCCGACTTCAATCATATGCCCCCTGAATTCATCTTCATATTCCTCGTATGTATGAGTTGGAACCGGGTAGTTCCATGGGTTCACATGCCTTACGAACCGGTTGTTGTTGCAAAGGTTTCTGGTCGGGCTCAGAAATACGCCTGCGAAATGCATCAATTTGCTGAACGGAAAATAAGCGATAAGCACGCATAATACAAAGAAATGAATATAAAATATCACACCAATCTGGTCCAGTACTTCCGGATTGGGACTGAACGCGAAAAGCCCCAGCGCCAACTCTTTCACCGCAACAATGTCCACCCGTATGAAATAGCGCATCAGGATACCGGTCTTGGCCAGTGCAAGTATAAGAAACAAAGGAAAAAAATCCGAGGCCAGCGAAATATATCTGGTCTGGGAAATGTATATCCTTCTTATTACGAGATACGCCACCGCCGCCACCAGCAGGCCGTCGGTCAGATAAACCCCCGGGGCTCCAAGGCCAACAAGGGGCAGAGGACCCATTTGCATGAAACCGTCGAGACTTTCAAGCAGATGGACGAACCACGGCACGGGCTCGAGAAAAAAACGAAAATGCCGGAGAAAAACAACCAGGAACGAATAATGGAACGCCAGCGCCGCCGCCCACAGCCACAACTCCCACTGAAAGTTTATTCGGGGGCTCCCGTCTTCCTTGGTCGCATATTCCAGCCGGATGTTCCTGAAAAGGGAGCGGAAAGTCAGGACTTCGAATATCATTCGGACAACGGCCCCGGCGCCGCTGCGCGGATTCTCTATCGGATTCGACTTTATCCACGGAAAAGACCATTGCTGACCGGCGGTGGTCGGTATTCTGAAAGGAACCGGCGACCGACCCCAATCCACCACCCGGTACACAATTCCTGCAAAAAAAATCGCCATGGCTGCGTAGGGGATGACGATGCCGAAAAACTGCGTCATCCCCAGCGCCCCGACACCAATAAGCGGCACAAGCACTACAACGGTGACGGCAACGCCCGCAATAACGATGCTCATTATGAAATTCATACTCAGCTCCCTCTACGGTTTCCTTTCAATTCCACTATATGCTCATCCGGTATTCCCGGTTGGGGACCAGCTACTCGGAATTCTCGCCTTTTTCGTCCGATTCCGGCCGATTTTCAACCGGCCCAGGCTCATCAACCATGAGACGCGCTGTACGGAGCAACCGCTCCACTTGTCGTGAAATTTCCTTCACACGAATCTCGTATAAATCCTGGCGGCATTTCGAATAAACATCGAAAGCAGTGAGCAACATTCGATCCACCCGCTTATCAAAAACCCGGATATCTTCAGGTGATGTGTCTTCCCCCGATTTCGCGGCGGTCATATGCAAAACGTCCTTTAAGTCAATTATAAATCTCAAAGCCTCGGCAGGTGAAAAATCCTGGACCGCTCGCACACGCAGGATTTCATCCAGGCTGTCTTTCCAGGACTCCGGACTCCCGCCATCAATAAACCCGCGGAGCACTTTCTCAAGAGAGGTTATAAACCGCGCACCCACCGGATTCGCGAATGCGTCTTTCTCTCTCCGGAGAAACCGCCCGGTTTCCTTCGGGTAGGACTCGATGAGCAACGCATGCCACTTATCGAGAATTTCGGCTCGATGCTGTTCAAAAATAAGCTGCAAGGTCATGACAAGAAACACTCACTATAAGTCAGCAGGAAGGTGACGGACCTCTCGGCCGGTCACGATCTAAGAAGGCCCTGCCTCCGGTGCGGCAGGCCACATCGCGGAACTGGCGGGTCGAAACAGTTCCAGGCTATTGAAGCCGGTCTATAGACAATCCGGTTCCGGGTGTCAAGAAAAAATGTGCCTTCCTGCTCCCATTATTAAGGGATATATTTTTTGCAACCCAACTACACTCCAATCGATCAAATCCGCCCCGGTCAAAATTCGTCCGACAAAAACGCCGCTTTGAAGAACTCCCTGTTAAGCCTGGCTATGTTCGAAATGGAAATTTCCTTCGGACATACCGCCTCGCATTCTCTCTCGTTGGAACAATTCCCGAAACCGAGGGATTCCATCCGCTTAGTCATCGACAAAGCTCTTGCAGCCGCCTCCGGTTTGCCCTGGGGCAGTAGAACGAGGTGTGAAACCTTGGCTGCCAAGAACAGCATCGCCGATGCATTCGGACAAGCCGCGACACATGCTCCACATCCGATGCATGCAGCGGCGTCCATGGCCTTCTCCGCGATATCCTGGGGAACCGGTATCGTATTCCCGTCCGGGGCGCCCCCGGCGTTCATCGACACATAACCGCCGGCCTGGATAATCCTGTCCAACGCACTTCGGTCCACGATAAGGTCTTTGACGACCTTGAAGGCCCTGGCGCGCCATGGCTCCACCGCAATCGTGTCTCCGTCGGAGAACTTCCTCATATGAAGCTGGCACAAAGTCATGGCCTTTTCCGGCCCGTGCGGAGTCCCGTTGATGACGGCACCGCACATTCCACATATCCCCTCCCGGCAGTCGCTGTCAAATTCAATCGGCTCTTTGCCCTGTTCGGCGAGCCTTTCGTTTACAACATCGAGCATTTCCAGGAAGGACATGTCCGTGGAAATTTCATCGGCGTGGATGGTTTCGAAAAAGCCTTTGTCTTTAGGCCCCTTCTGGCGCCACACTTTGAGTGTGACGGTGATTGTTTCTGCCGCACGTGTCACTTGTAGCTCCTTTGTGTAGGTTCCACGTTTTCGAAAACCAGATGCTCCTTGTGCAACACAGGATCACCGCCCGGCCCGGTATGCTCCCAGGCAGCCACATAACTGCAGTTCTCATCGTCCCGCCTGGCCTCTCCTTCTTCGGTCTGGTAATCTTCGTTAAAATGACATCCGCATGATTCTCTTCTGTCCCGAGCGTCGACCGCCAGCAACTCTCCGAATTCCAGGAAATCCGCAACACGGAACGCTTTCTGCATGTTCGAATTGAAATCCTTATCGGTCCCCGGAACCAGAAGGTTCTGGTAAAATTCCTCACGCAAGGCCTTGACGAGTTCCAGCGCCTTTTTAAGTCCTTCATCGTTCCGGCTCATTCCGCAATATTCCCACATGATTCTCCCGAGTTCCCTGTGAAAACTATCCGGTGTCCTGCCTCCTTTTATGGATAAAAGGTTCTTGATTCTCTTATCCGCGGAGTCTTCCGCCTCTTTGAACGCATCGTGCTCCTCGTTTAGATGCGGCAGGTCACCGGAAGCAAGATACCCTCCGATTGTATAGGGGATCACGAAATACCCGTCAGCCAGCCCCTGCATCAAGGCGCTTGCGCCCAGCCGATTGGCGCCGTGATCTGAAAAATTGGCCTCACCGAGCGCAAACAACCCGGGCACCGTGCTCATCAAGTTGTAGTCCACCCACAGACCACCCATCGTGTAATGAGAAGCCGGATAAATCATCATGGGTATCTCATAGGGGTCGTCATCGATGATATTTTTATACATATCGAAAAGGTTTCCGTACTTTCTGCGGATCGTATCGACCCCTTCCCGTCCGATCGCCTCCCTGAAATCCAGATAGACGGCGTAGCCGGTGGGTCCAACACCGTAACCCTGGTCGCACATGGTTTTCGCATTCCGTGACGCCACATCTCTCGGCACCAGGTTGCCGAAACTCGGGTATTTCCTTTCGAGAAAATAGTCCCTTTCCGCCTCCGGGATATCGTTCGGAGGGCGTTTCTCATCCTTGTTTTTTGGAACCCATACCCTTCCATCATTTCTCAAGCTTTCGCTCATCAGTGTCAGCTTGGACTGATATTCGCCCGAATGCGGGATGCATGTGGGGTGAATTTGGGTAAAGCAGGGGTTGGCGAAAAAAGCGCCTCTCCTGTAGGCTTGCATCGCCGCACTCACATTGGAGGACATCGCATTGGTGGAAAGATAAAAAACATTGCCGTAGCCCCCGCTCGCAAGCACCACCGCGTGAGCGGTATGCCGCTCGTATGAACCGTCGATCAGATTCCTGACGACGATACCTCCGGCCCTGCCGTTTATCAAAACAAGATCCACCATTTCCCTCCGCGGGAAAAGGGTGACCTTGCCGGCGGCGATCTGGCGGCTCATGGATCCGTAGGCTCCAAGAAGAAGCTGCTGGCCTGTCTGGCCCCGGGCATAAAAGGTGCGCGAAACCTGGGCTCCGCCGAAAGATCGATTCGCGAGCAAACCGCCGTATTCCCTTGCGAAAGGCACTCCCTGCGCCACACACTGATCGATGATATTGTTGCTGACCTGGGCCAGACGGTAAACATTGGCTTCACGCGCTCGGAAATCTCCTCCCTTGATCGTATCATAGAAGAGACGCTGTATGCTGTCCCCGTCGTTCGGGTAGTTTTTCGCAGCGTTTATGCCGCCCTGGGCGGCAATACTGTGTGCACGCCGGGGACTGTCCTGGATGCAAAAGGTCTTGACGTTGTATCCCAGCTCCGCGAGGCTGGCTGACGCGGAGCCTCCGGCAAGGCCCGTCCCGACGACGATGATTGTAAATTTGCGCTTGTTGGCGGGGTTGACCAACTTCGTTTCGAACCGGTGCCGATCCCATTTCTGTTCAAGTACCCCACCCGGGATTTTCGCATCGAGATTCATAAACTCTCCTCCTTATACAAACAAATACAAAGCTATCGGAATCAGGCCGAATCCCGCACCGAACACGATGCTCACCAGGATGCCCAGCACCTGAATGGGGGCGGTGTATTTTACATGGTTCATGCCGAGGGTCTGGAATAGACTCCAGAAACCATGACTCACATGCACGGCCACCACGACCATGATGAACACATAAAACGCCGAGTGAACGGGATTCGAAAACGCCGACGCAACGATGTCGTAAAGCGTCGTGCCCGTTCTGTCGGCCATCGTAAAATCCGCAAGATGAAAAATTACGAAACCCAGTATGATCAGACCGGTGTATGGCATCGTGGCCGAGCCGATCGTTCTGCCGCCGGCGGACGTGTAAACACGGTACCTGACCGGACGCGCCCGTAGATTCAAGTAAAATAACAGCAACCCTGTCCCGATATGAACAACGGCCAAAAGTACCAGGCCGATTTCTGCAACGGTCACAAGCGGCCCGAGGGATTCCAGGCTTGATACGTAAGCATTGAAGGGGCCGGGACCACCGTACAACGTCAGGTTGCCCACCAGGTGCACTGCCAGGAAGCAGATGAAACAAAGCCCGGTTAATGCCATGAAAAGTTTTTTGCCTATCGAAAATGTGATCAACCCTGCGAATTTTTTGCAGCCGCCTTCGGTCAGCACCAAGCGAAGACGCCCCACAGCCCCGTCCAGACGGGGGATGAAGTTCAAATATTTCTGCACAGCCATTTTCAGACCTCCGGAAATGATTTTACGGCCAGAGACCGACGCAACTCAATACCTTTGATGCAGCCTCCCGCTCTCCGCTGCCGCATCCTGCTTCTTTAAATAAACCTGGATCGCCATCAACGCGGCCGGCGTAACGCCGGAAATCCTGGAAGCCTGGCCCAGCGAGGCGGGTCTGACCGCCCAGAGCTTTTCCCTCGCTTCGGTTGTCAATCCATGTACCGCGTCGTAGTCGATTGCTTCACCCAGTTTCGTTTTTTCCATCCTTTTCAGCTTCTCGACCTGCTTCTCCTGCCTTTCGATGTATCCGGCATATTTAATCCGTGTTTCCACCTCCGCGGAAACCTGCGGATCCACTGCGGCCAGATCCGGAATGAACTCAGTGAGAGTATGGAAATCGATCTCGCTTCGCCTGAGCAGCTGCTCGAGCGTCGTAGGCTTACGGATAGGGGCGGAATCCCACGCCTTCATCTTCTCCTGCACGTAAGGCTCCGGCCGGATGCACTCCACCGAGAGTCTTTCGATCAAGCCGTCGATCTCTTTACGTTTGGCCTGGAAACGATTGTAAGCCTCGTCCGAAACCAACCCCAAGCTGTGGCCTGTTTCCATCAATCTCAGGTCCGCATTGTCCCCCCTCAGAAGCAACCTGTGCTCGGCCCTCGAAGTGAACATCCGGTAAGGTTCGTTGACTCCCTTCGTGACCAGATCGTCGATGAGTACGCCGATATAGGCGTTTGATCTTTCAAGTAAGAGGGGCTCTTCACCTCGAATCTTCAACACTGCATTGATCGCGGCCAGCAGTCCCTGGGCGCCCGCTTCTTCGTAACCCGATGTACCGTTGATCTGCCCGGCCAGGTAAAGGTTTTCCAGCTTTTTCGTCTCCAGTGTGGGTTTAAGTTCCACAGGGTGAATATAGTCGTATTCTATGGCATAGCCCGGACGCAAAATCTCTGCACGCTCCAGCCCGGGAACCGATCTGACCATCCGTTCCTGAATGTCCACTGGAAGGCTGGTGGGGAGTCCGTTCGGATAAACCTCCACGGTATCGAGCCCTTCCGGCTCCAGAAATATCTGGTGGTGCTCCTTTTCCGGAAACCTCACGACTTTGTCTTCCACCGAAGGGCAGTAGCGCGCTCCAACCCCTTCTATCACACCAGTGAAAAGCGGGGACCGGTCGAGCCCGCTCCTGATGACGTCATGCGTGGCAGCGGTCGTATGCGTTATATGGCAACATACCTGAGGCAGGGGAATCTTGACGGTCCTGAATGAAAAAGGCACTGGCCTGGCATCACCTGGCTGTACATCCAGCCCATCGTAATCTATCGTAAGACCGTTCAACCTGGGGGTGGTCCCGGTCTTGAAACGTCCGAGTTTGAAGCCCAAAGATCGAAGCTGATTGGATAGCCCTAGGGAGGGTGGATCCCCCATGCGACCGGCCGGAAAAGTTTCAAGGCCGACATGAATCAGGCCACCGAGAAAGGTGCCGTTTGTGAGCACCACGGAGCGACCGAGAAAGCGCTCTCTCAACGCAGTCTCAATGCCGCGGACACATCCGTCCGCAACCAGAAGTTTTTCCACCATCGCCTGCCGGAGTGTCAGCATGGGCTGATGCTCCATAACAGACTTCATTCGCTTTCGGTAAAGGTCCCTGTCGTTTTGAGATCTGGATGCCTGGACCGCCGGACCTTTGCGGGTATTCAAACGGCGGAACTGAATGCCGGTCTCGTCGGCGTTCACGCCCATCTCCCCGCCAAGTGCATCTATTTCCCTTACCAGATGCCCTTTACCCAGCCCTCCAATTGCGGGGTTGCAGCTCATCGCCGCCACATGGTCCAGGTTCACGGTCACAAGCAGGGTCGTATGTCCCATCCTCGCAGCCGCAAGAGCAGCCTCACAGCCTGCATGCCCCGCCCCCACCACTATGACGTCATAGATTTTTTCCCTGGCTTCCTTCACATCAAACCTATACAGCCTAATCCAGATCCCGGACTTCAGGGGAAAATTTCGCTGCAATTCCGAAAACTTTCCGACGTCTGGAAGTCCGCTCTATCATCAAACGTACAAATAGTGCTAAAAGAACCTGATCACTTCTACACCCCGGAAACCTTCAGGTCAAGTGGGCCTGGATTTGAAAGGATCATTCAGCGGAATCGTGGCTTCTCTTCCGGCTCCCACCGAGACGGTGGACAGTGGAACACAGGCCAGTTCACGAATTGCATCCAGGTACCGGCGGGCATTAAACGGTAAATCATCAATCGAGCGGGCGCCGGAAATATCTTCGCTCCAGCCGGGTAATTTCTGATATACCGGGGTGCATGAGCCGAGTCGTTCGATACTGGCGGGCCGGCTGAAAACGCGTCTTCCCCCGCACTCATACTCGGTGCATATATTCACCCAGTCCAGCCCCGTCAACACATCCATCTTGGTGACCGCAATGCTGTTAAGACCGTTCAAACGAACCGAGTCCCTAAGCAAAACCATGTCGAGCCAGCCGCACCTGCGCTTTCTTCCTGTGGTTGCACCAAATTCCTTGCCCCGCTCCTGGATGTATTCAGCAGTCTCATCATGCAGTTCGGTAACGAACGGACCGGAGCCCACCCGGGTGGTATAGGCCTTTACGATACCTACAACATGATCGATCCGTGTGGGGCCTATGCCGGCTCCGGTGCACGCTCCGCCGGAGACCGGATTGGAAGACGTCACATACGGATATGTCCCGTGGTCCACATCCAGGTGAGTCCCCTGGGCACCCTCGAACAAAACGTTTTTTCCTGCCGAAACCGCCTGGTCCAGCTCCAGGGAAACGTCGGTTACAAAAGGTCGGAGTTCTTCGGCCATTTCACGATATGAATCTACGATCCGATCGGCTTCCAGAGGTTCCGCCCCCAGCCATCGGGTCAAAACAAAATTTTTCTCCCGAACTGCTTCATGCACCTTGTCTTCAAAGGCATCGTCGATCAAATCAACGACCCGTATCCCGCTCCGGGCTGCTTTATCTTCGTAGCAGGGACCGATCCCCCTGCCGGTCGTACCGATTTTGTCACCGGCTTTGGCCGTTTCTCTGGCCAGGTCTACAGCCTTGTGATACGGCATTATCAAATGTGCCTTTTCACTTATACCGAGCCTGTCAGGCGTTACTTCCAGGTTGATCTCCTTCAGCCTGAGCATCTCTTCCAGCAAAACGACGGGGTCAATAACCACTCCGTTTCCTATCAGACATTTTTTTCCTTCGTATAAAATACCCGAAGGAATCAGGTGGAAAATATACTGCACTCCTCCGACAACCAGTGTGTGACCGGCGTTGTTTCCGCCCTGATATCTCACCACCAGATCTGCGGATGCGGTCAAATGATCCACGATTTTGCCCTTACCCTCATCACCCCACTGGGTCCCTACTACAACGACATTAGCCATTTCTTTCTCCGGCGATAAATACAAACGTTCATAAAGAAGTCAGCGGGAGTCTTCGCCCCCGCGGATGAAGATTTCCTCATTATCCTGTCGGCATCGGAATTGGTTTTTTAAACCTATTTTCAACTAAGGCAATCACAGCGACTCCAAATATTCCTCCCACTCGAGCGGCAAAAGATATTTTTTTCTGTTGTTGCACTCCTTGCAGCTCGCGGCGATGTTGCCCTTCGTTGATGTGCCTCCTCGACTCAAAGGAACTATGTGATCCATCGTAAGGTTTTCGCGGCCTACCTCCCTCCGGCAGTAATGACATACTCCCGGCTCTATACGACGGTACCACCAGTTTGTCCGCCGCAGTGCCCGGGCTTTGTTTTTTTCCCTTTTTATATGGTCTTCGTTCACCGTCCAAGCCGTTTTTCCAGGTTCGATATCTTTTTCCTGACAGACTCCGCATCAGGGTGCTTCAGTTCTATAG
>DSCZ01000393.1 GCA_011048855.1 Desulfobacteraceae bacterium
CGTGATACAAAATACTTGTGGACATGATGGCTCTCCTCCTTCAATGAATTGCACTTCACCAAAGAGGAGAACCTGATTGTCTATTTTTTTCAACCCCTATGTACGCAAGAACCGGATGAACCCTCCCCAGAACAGTATTATCGGGGGGGCCACCCTGTGGGTATTGAGTGGTCTTCCAAAAGAGGATTACCAGGGAGTGGCCAAATTTTTCACCTACTTATCTTCTGCCGAAGTGCAGGCTGAATGGCATCAATTCACCGGTTACCTTCCAATAACCATGGCTGCTTATGAATTGTCCAAAAAGCAGGGATACTACGAGAAGAACCCGGGCACCGAGACAGCTTTGCTCCAGATGACGTTGAATGCTCCCACGGAGCACTCCAGAGGTTTACGGCTTGGAAGTTTCGTGCAGATCAGGGATATCGTCAACACGGAAATGGAAGCTATTTGGGGAGGCAAAAAGACGGCGGAGAAGGGGTTGAACGATGCCGTGGATCAAGGCAACAGGTTGCTCAGGAGATTCGAACGCGCAAACAAATAGGGCTTTGGGCGTGTTGCCTCGATTCACCTGAAAATGAACGGCGGATCCGGTCAGTTGGAGTAGGATGTCCCTGGCCGGAGCTGCCGGGGTTTCTGGATCTTTTTTTAAGTCAAACCGCGCTGATGGCCGCGTCGTGACAAGGTTCCATGCATAAACGCATTGTTTTCGAGAATAAGCTGCTTCCTTATCTTCTTGTAGCTCCCCAGATAATTGTCACTCTCGTATTTTTTATCTGGCCGGCGACTCAGGCTATCCTTAATTCATTTCTCCAGGAAGACCCTTTTGGACTCAGCAGAGAATTGGTGTGGCTTGAAAACTTCAAAGCAATTTTCACAGAGCAGGATTATCTCGGCTCTTTTGTGATAACCTTGATCTTCAGCTTTTCGGTGGCGGCGGTTGCCCTGGTGTGCGCCCTTTATCTGGCGATCCAGGCAGACAGGGTTATACACGGGGCCACCGTCTATAAAACCCTCTTGATCTGGCCTTATGCAGTAGCGCCCGCGGTTGCGGGGGTTTTGTGGATGTTCATGTTCAACCCGACAATCGGTATCGTGGCTTATGTTCTCAGCCGAATGGGATATGAATGGAATCACTTCCTGAACGGTGGAGAGGCCATGCTGCTCGTGGTGCTGGCTGCGGCATGGAAGCAGATCAGCTATAATTTTTTATTTTTTCTCGCAGGCCTCCAGGCCATCCCTCATTCGCTGATTGAGGGAGCGGCGATAGATGGGGCGAGCCCCTTCAGGCGGTTCTGGGACATCATCTTCCCGCTTCTTTCACCGACCACCTTCTTTTTAATCGTTGTCAACATCGTTTACGCATTTTTCGATACCTTCGGAGTCATCCACATCGTCACCCGCGGAGGGCCGGGTGGAGCGACTACCACCCTAGTATACAAGGTTTTCTATGATGGGTTCATCGGCCTGGATCTCGGAGGATCAGCAGCCCAGTCGGTTGTTCTGATGACCATCGTAATCACTTTGACCGTGGTTCAGTTCCGATATATCGAGAGGAAGGTGCATTACTGATGGTTCAACGACGGCCGTGGCTGACATTCATGACTCATGCGACCCTGGTGCTGGGAATACTGGTCGTCGGTTTTCCCATATATATCGCTTTCGTGGCCTCAACTCATGCTCTCCCGGATATTCTGACAGCTCCAATGCCCTGGCGGATGGGCCCTGATTTCATCGAAAACTATACCAGGGCTCTCACGGCCGGCTCCACCGCAGGGGGAACGGCGCCCGTCGGCACCATGCTTTTTAACAGCCTGGTCATGGCCATGGGAATCGCAGTCGGAAAGATCGCAATCTCCATTATAGCGGCATTTGCGATCGTTTATTTCGATTTCAGATTTCGAATGTTCTTTTTCTGGATGATTTTCATCACGTTGATGCTGCCTGTGGAGGTGCGCATCCTGCCCACTTACGAGGTGGTGGCCAATCTGGGGATGCTGAATTCCTATGCAGGTCTCATCATTCCGCTTATTGCATCTGCAACAGCGACATTTCTTTTCCGGCAATTTTTTTTGATGGTTCCGGATGAGTTGACGGAGGCCGCAAGGATCGACGGGGCAGGCCCCATCCGGTTTTTCATCGATATTCTCTTTCCCATGTCTCGAACCAATATAGGGGCTCTTTTCGTGATCCTCTTTATTTACGGTTGGAATCAATATTTGTGGCCCCTTTTGATAACCACGGAAAAAGACTTTTACACGATTCTCATTGGCATCAACCAAATGTTGGCGGTTTTTGACAACATGCAGGAATGGCATATCATTATGGCCACCACTCTGTTGGCTATGATTCCTCCGGTTCTGGTGGTTATAGGGATGCAGCGGCTTTTTGTGAAAGGTCTTACTGAAACCGAAAAATAATTGGGAATTTATTTTATGAGCAACGTATTGCTACGTCAGGTCAGGAAATCCTACGGCAAAACGGAAGTAGTCCACGGGGTTGACTGTGATATCAGTGACGGTGAGTTCATAGTAACGCTCGGGCCGAGCGGATGCGGCAAGTCGACCGTTCTCAGAATGATCGCTGGTTTGGAGCGGATCACATCGGGGGAAATCCGCATCGGTGACCGGGTCGTGAACAACCTGGAACCTTCCGAGCGGGACATCGCAATGGTTTTTCAAAATTACGCCCTATATCCCCACATGTCTGTTTTCGACAACATGGCGTACAGTCTTAAGATCCGGGGAACGGCCAAATCTGAAATCCGGGAGCGGGTGGAAAAGACCGCGGCAATACTTGAACTGGGTGACCTTTTGGCGAGAAAGCCGCGGGAATTAAGTGGAGGTCAGCGTCAGAGAGTTGCAATGGGGCGGGCCATCATCCGAAAACCCAGCGTCTTTCTTTTTGACGAGCCCCTCAGCAATCTGGATGCAAAACTAAGGAGTCAAATGAGGATCGAGCTGCGGAAACTCCATGAACTTCTTAGAATTACGAGCATCTATGTCACTCATGACCAGATCGAGGCCATGACCCTGGCTGACCGTTTAATCGTCATGAACGAGGGACTGTTCGAGCAAATCGGCACCCCTATCGACATCTATGATAAACCTGCCACCATCTTTGTCGCAGGTTTCATAGGCTCTCCGTCCATGAATTTTATTTCGGCCCGTGCTACGGAGGACCAGCGGCTGGTTTTAACAGAGGATGTTTCCATTCAGCATGACAAGGAAAACCTGCCGGTCCACGGGGAGAAATCGGTCATCCTGGGGATCAGGCCGGAACATCTGACGATTTCCACCGAGGAAGCCTCCAGATTCAGTTTCAGCGTGGATTTCGTCGAAGCACTCGGCGCTGATACCGTCGTACACGGGTCCATGGTAAAAGATGGGCCATCACTTATCCTCAGGGTGCCCGGAGTGGTTAAAATCCGCCGGGGAGAGATCCTGCCTTTGACTTTCGATCTTCGCCACTTACATGTTTTCGATTCGGAAACCCGGAAGCGCCTTTTGGATGCATCATAAATTTCCAACCTGACCGGCGATCTAAAATCATAAAGTGGATGGGCGCGGGAAAGGCAATTTCCCGCCCGCTTCATCAGAAGCGGTTATCGAGAAGTGCAGCGGGTGTATTCCGCACCCCATTGATTAAGCCGGTCGATGAAACGCTTCAGAATTTCTGAAATATATTTTTCTTTGTGGTAGATCATGAAGTATTTCCGTTTAAGGGGGCGGTTTTCAAAGGAAAGGGCTATCAGTCTGCCTGCCTGAACCTCTTCGTCGGCGACGTGCCTGCTGATGAGTGCTGCACCGATACCGTTTTCCACAGCCTGTTTCATGGCACGGTTGCTGGACAGTTCCATCGAAACGGAAACTGAAACGGAATTTCCTTTCAAAAAACTGTTGATGGCCTGGTGGGGAACCGATCCCCGTTCGTGATAGATCAGGTTTTCACCTTCTAGGTCCACCGGCTTGATGCTTTCTTTCCCCGCCAGCTTGTGGCCCGGGCGAACGATGACCACAAGTTCATCTTCGAGTATTTCGTGAACCTGCAGTTTGGGGTTATCGATTGGAAATGAAGTGAACCCCAGGTCCGCTCTAAGGTTCGCTATGTCCTCCCCGACTTCTTCACTGGGAAGAATGTTGACAGACATAAACACAAAGGGGTTGTCCTTCAAAAAGGGGGTCATTACTGAAGGCAGATAATACGCGCCAAAACTTTCGCTTGCCAGGAGCCGAATTTTTCCTCTCTTGCTGCGTTGAAATTCCCGGATGGTTTCCTCGGCAAGGCTTTCAAGGTCAAATATCTTCTCCGAGATTTCGAAAAGAGCCTGGCCTGCGTCTGTAAGCACCAGTTTCTTTCCAAAACGGTTCACCAGTTTGATGTCGTAATGTTCCTGCAGTCGCTGGATTCCTTTGGTCACCGCAGGCTGGGTGACGAATAAATCCCTGGCGGCCATATTCAAGTTCCCCCGCTTGGCCGCAAAGTAGAAGATCTTGAGTTGATTCAGATTCATTGTGGAGAACCGCCTGTATGAATTATTTTTTTTCTTATCCGTTTTTACAAACTCATCATCTTTCGTTCAACACAAAAAATCAATATCATCAGGAGGTCTCTTTGAGAAGAGTTTACGCCAGCGTTTCGGTCAAAGCCGGCACGATTTCAAAGAGGTCCCCCACGACGCCGTAGTCGCATTTGCCGAAGATCGGGGCACCGGGATCGATGTTTACAGCGATTATCGTCCGCGATGTTTTCATGCCGGCGAAATGCTGGATCGATCCGGAAATTCCACAGGCGATGTAAATTGATGGACTGACCGTTTTACCGGTCTGGCCCACCTGCATCGAGTGAGGTGCAAAGCCGGCGTCCACCGCCGCGCGGGATGCGCCTACGGCCGCCCCGATTTTTTTTGCGCACGCATCGAGAATCTCGAAATTTTCAGCCGACCCAAGGGCCTTGCCGCCTGATATGATTATTGAAGCCTCGCGGAGCTCTAAGGGTGCATCCGGATTCCTTTTTACTCCAGCGACCCGGATTCTTTCCGGATTTTCGGCCAGGTATTGAAATTCAATCGTTTCCGCCGTCGATGGCGAACGGCCGGCAGGCACCGCTTTCGGCCTTATGCTGCATGAAAAAAGGCCGGGTTCGAATTTGAGAACCACGGAGGTTTTGCCGGAAAACCTCGATTTTTGAACTTCACGCGCCGCGAAATCCACCCGGGTGCAGTCCAGGACCAGCGGTATGTCCAGTATCGCGGCGATCCTGCACAGCATATCGTTGCCGCGGGGGGTGCCGGCCGCTGCAATTGCATCCGGCTCGAATTTTTTCACAGCCTCGGCCATGGCGGCTGCAGCCGCTTCGGGTCGGTCGTTGAGCCGGCCCCCGGACTTATTGATGGCGATGATCCGGGCTGCTCCGTATTCTTCAAGCACGCTGCGGTGTTTCGATGGATCTTCATCCGCCAGAAACGCAGTCACGGCGCAGGACTCATCGGCCCGTGCCGCGGTTAGTGCTTCAAAGCATGAAGATTTGATTCCGCCTTGGTCTGTTTCTATGATGACAGCAATTTTGAACATAATACAATTCTTTAACGATTATTTTATGTTTAATTCCGATGGACCGTTCCCCGATGCACTCTTTATAATCCGTGCAAGAATCCCGGCCGCTTCCCGCGTGGTTCCGGTAATAATTTCCGCATGTCTTTCATCGTTGACCACCTCAATTCGAACCACGTGAAACCCTTCCGCCCGATGCTCCATGCCGGAGTCAAGCGGGATTTTTTCCACCGGCTTTTTCCTTGCCTGCATCAGCGCGGGAAGGGTAGGGGAACGAGGCACATTCAGCCCCCGGGCGGCACCTACAACGCAGGGGAGGGACAACTCGACCTCTTCGATCGCTCCGTTCCCGATCTCGCGCTGCAGCTTCAGGTTTTTTCCGTTCATTTCAAAAGCCGTGATTTCGGTGACCACCGGCAGGCCGAGAAGTGCAGCCAGCCGGTAGGGGGTCTGCATTGCTTCGGTGTCCACCGACCGGCTGCCGGTCAAAACGAGATCCGGAGGGGGGCCGCTGCGTATAACCGCGGCGAGTCCGGCGGCGGTAAGCCCCGGGCCGGGAAAGGGTACTTCGGTTTCAACCAGCACGGCTCTGTCCGCGCCGAGTGCCAGTGCGGTTCTCAGGGTTTTTTCGGCATCTGATTTCCCGAGGCTCACCGCCGTCAATTCGGTGTCGACGCGTTCCCGTTTTATCGCGAGGGCCTGTTCAAGCGCGTATTCGTCATGAGGGTTCATTACGTACTTGTTTCCGGCGTCATAATCGGCAGCCCCGCGGATCGAAACCCGCGCGGCCGTGTCCGGAACATGTTTTACACAGACAAATATTTTCATTGTTTCGAGCCGAAGTAATTTCTCAGAAACCGGATGAACCGTTCGTTTTCTTCATCCACGCCGGGGGTGACACGGAAAAAACCGTCTTTGCCGTTGATCGGGGAAATCCGTTTCAGGTAAACTTTTTCCATCTCCTTGGCGGCCGCGAGTATTTCCGCGTTGGTTTTCCCGGTCACACTGGCGTCGATCAGCATGTAGTTACCCGGAGCCGGATAGGGTTTCAGGCCGAGTTTCGTGACTTCTTCCGCGAAAATTTTCATCCACCTGTTGTTGTGCTCCACCTTGCAGGCCAGCTCTTCCGGGTTGTCCAGCATCGCTTCGGCTGCTGCCATCGACATCAGGCTGACGTTCCAGGGCAGCAGCATCTTGTTGAAGGCTGAAATCATTTCCGGGGTTCCCAGGACATACCCGAACCGGATTCCGCAGAACCCGTGAGCCTTCGAAAAAGTGGACTGAAGGAAAACATGAGGGTATTCCTTCATCAAGTAGGCTTTTGAGCCTACTTCCGGGTGATAGAAGAAATAGGCTTCGTCTATGCAGAGCGGTATACCCAGTTCGCAGAAGCGGAGCAGGTCTTTGTCCTCTATATAGACGCCGGTGGGATTGTTGGGGTTGATGATGAGAATGAGTTTTGTCTTCTCGTTGACGGCGGCGAGCATCGCCTCGACATCGTATTGAAGGTCCTCGGACCGAACCGGGACCGACACGACTTTTGCCCCGGTGATTTCGGCACGGGCGGGATACAGCCCGAAGGTGGGGTTCGACATGATGATTTCGTCCCCCGGGCGGAGAAAAATTCTCATCATGCTGTCTATAATTTCGGATGTGCCGTTGCAAAGCCGCACGTTTTCGGGGCCCAGGTCGTATAGTTTTCCAACTTTTCCCCTGAGCTGTTTCATGCTGTCAGGGTAGCGGTTGCCGTATTTCAATACGTTCACAACCGCATCGATCACCTTCTGTGAAGGGGGTATCGGATTTTCATTCAGCATCAGTCGCGCATATTCCGGGTGCTCCCATGATTCATCGAGGATGCTGGTGTTATATTCCCTGGCAGTGGAGAACCACGGTACAAACCATTCTTTGAGTTCTTTCGTTTTCATGTTGTCTCCTTTCGAAAACAATACCTTGAAATTGTTATCCTTATCATGTCTCAGATATTTACTTCGTCGCAGGCCGCACGACCGCTCAGACAACGGAATGGGATTACCGCTGTGCTTTTTCGATGCACGACCCGGCGAATTCAACCATTTCAACCGTTGCCGCGGAGAACTGGTCGGCGGTTTTGATCAATGCGGGATGCGTATTGTATTCATCCCTGGTATAGCCGTCTTCTTCATAGGCGCGTTCGAAGTAAGGTATGCGCATCAATTTGTCCATCACCTCTCCGGGGATTTCCTTCCAGATCCGGTCCTTTTCGAACACGAGGTCGTCGTCCCCTGGAAACGTGGAAAGTTCGTCGATAAAAGGCGGGGGACACGTGACCACAATGTCTGCGCCGGCCTTTTCCTCCAGGTGCCAGAGTTTCAGCTTGCCGTCGACAGTGGGTCCCACCCTGAGTGAGCAGGAGAGCATTTTGCTGTTGTAGCCTCCTTCGTTCAACAGGCGGTAGGCTTTTTTGAAGATAGCCAGCTCGGCGAGACGAACCTCGCCGTCGGTAAGTTCAATGCCTTTTTCAGCAGCGAAGTTCCTCAATCCCCCGAGATCCCCGTAGCGGCTTTCCATGTGGGTGATCACCGAACGCCATCGGGAAAGATCCACTCCGTTTTTGCGGGCTGTTTCGAGGCCCCGCTTCACGGAGTTTGCACAGTCCATCAGCTGGGGAAGTACGAACGTCAGGGTGTTGTTCGTGGAGATTCCCCTGGCTGTAAGAGCTTCTATCACCGAATAGCCTTCCTTCGATCCCGGTATCTTGATCATTACGTTCGGGTTGAGGGCTGCCAGTTCTTCGGCCTGGCGCATCATCGCATCGGAGTCGAAGACGTCCCTGGGATCCACCTGGCCCGAAAGAAACCCCTGTTTGTAACCGGAAGCTTCGAACAGCGGGAGGAACATGTCCGATCCTCTTTTAATCACTTCCTTGTACATCAACCAGAACAGTCCTTCCTTGTCGACTCCCTGGTTTTTCTCTATCAATCCGTCCACGATCCCGGCCCAGGTCTCCCTGTCGGCGTCTATCGCCTGGAGGGACAGGCGGGGGTTGGTGGTGACCCCCCTGAACAGCCATTCCCCGGGTGCGCCGGAACGGTACATACGCGACAGCTGTCTTTGCAATACGTCCCTGTCTCCCGGTGCGGCCTTCTCTAGCATCTGTTGGCACCATGCAGAGAGTATCAGAGGTGAGGAATCCCACCAGATTTCCATGCCGGGGCTCACATCCACCAGTCTTTCCAGAATATGCTTCTCGTTCATTTCTTCCTCCGTCCTGAATCCGGGTTTCCGGATTCCATTTTTCCGTCGATTGGTTAAATTGTTTTCATTCTATTCGATCCGGGCTGGCCGCCCGGGTTGTTGAATGATGGCTATCCTTATAGATGTATAGACAGGTACCTGTCAAAAAAATTCTTCAGGCTGCGAAATTTCCGCTGTCGTCTACGATCCGGTACCTGCCCAGTTCGACTTCGAATACATAACGATCCCCCCTGTAGTAGGAATACAGTACTTCCACCGGCATGTTCCTGTCGTCGAAGGTTACACTTTCCATGAAAATTCCGGGCGTGTTCGGAGGCACCCAGAGAATGCCCGCTATTTTTCCGGTGAGATTGACCGCCCGGAGAACCTGCTGGCTTCTGGCCAGAACGACGCCGAATCGATCTGTCAGCAGGCGGTACATCGACCCTGACAGGTCACATTCCAGTATGGGCGCGAAAAGGTCGTAGGGCAGGCGGCTTTCTTCGTAGATGAAAGGCGTTTTCCCGCCGCACCTCACCCTGCGGATTACGGCGACTTTACTTCCCGGGCGAAGGAAAAGCTCCTTGGATATCGATTCGGGCGGCTCTTCCACGCCGTATTTTATAACCCTGGTGTTCTCCTGGAGGCCATGCTCCTGGATGTCTTCGCTGAAGCTCGATATCCGTTGCAGCCGGTGTGTCAAAGCCCCCGGTGGGGTGGCTGCGACGAAAGTCCCCTTGCCTTTCTCCCTGCGCAGTATGCCTTCGTTTGCAAGGGATGAGATGGCCTGCCTGACAGTATTCCGGTTGACGCTGCACATACGGGAAAATTCAATTTCCGATGGCAGCCTGTCTCCGCACCTGTAGCGCCCGGTTTCGATCAATTCCTTTATCCAGGAGCTGATTTGAAGATACTTGGGTATGGGGTTGCCCGGATCTATGATCAGCATGGCATTTTTCTCCGTATCGCCGGTTTATCAGGCCGGGGCTGTGCCGGGCCTGCGGGCGGTCAATTTGACGATCACCTGAAGCAAGCCGAGCGTTGCCAGCACGATGACGATTATGGACGTGCACATGGCGTTTGCGCTCGCGGTCCAGCCGTCGTTGTCGAGCATGATTATCTCGATCGCCGCCAGGTGCACGGTGGCTGATACCAGGAAGATAACCGCGCTGATGGTTGTCATCGCACGCATGAAAAAATAGATGAAGTTCTGCAGGAAGGCGACACGGGAAAGCGGGAATATGATCCTGAAAAAAGTCCTGATCGTGTCGCTTCCAAGGCTTATGGCCGCTTCTTCCACCGAGGGATCGATGTTGCGAAGGTTCGATATGCTCGAAAGGATGCCGAGTGTGAAATTGCATATGATTATGTTGATTACAATGATCCATGGAGTTCCATAGAAGAAGTAGTGAGGTTTGTTGAAGGCCAGGATGTAGCCGAGCCCCATAACAAGGCCGGGGATCGCTGCCGGCATCACCGAGAACAGGTAGAGGATCTGTTTCCCGAAAGGTTTTTTCGTCTCAATTATGTAGGCTGCCAGCAGGGTTACGAATGATCCTATAATCCCCACCAGAAGCGATACCCAGACACTGGTCCACAGAGCCGAATAGCCTGCAATGGAAGGAAAACTGTAATGCCTGAGGGTCAGTGTCCAGTCATACGGCCAGATATTCACAAAGGAGCCGATGATCACTGTTGCGAATACAAGAATTATCGACATGGACACCGCGGAGCAGTAGCCGGTGTAGAGCGTTTTTTTCAGAGGCCTCGACGGCGGTATAAAAGGGTTGGCCGCCCCGCTGATCATCGCAAAGGATTTCCTTGAAATGTAGTAGTTGAGCATAAAGGCCATCAAGGATGGGACAAGCAGGATGATGCTTATGGTGGCTCCCAGTTCAAAACGGTAGAGGTTGGTGACCTGAGCATAAATTTCGGTCGCCAGCACGTTATAGTCCCCGCCGATGACCACCGGGTTTCCGAAATCGGTTATCGTCAGGTTGAAGGTTAGGGCCGCGGCGCTGACGATTCCGTATTTGGAAGAAGGGATCGTTATTTTGGTAAAGACCTTGAATGGTGAAGCACCGAGGCTTTCGGCCGCTTCATCCAGGCGGATGTCCACGGCGGAAAGGGTGGTGTAAAGTATTACGAAGGAGTGGGGCAGGCAGTATAAAACCTCGGAGATGATGATGCCCGTCGGCCCGTAGATGTTCCATGAGGTTCCAAACAGATGGGCGGTGATCAAGCCGTTCCGGCCGAAAAGATAGATCAATGCAAGTGCCTGCACTATACTCGGTGCCACCAGCGGCATCATGATTATGTTTCGAAAAAACCCCTTCCCGGGGATTGTTGTGCGGGTGAGCGCATAGGCAAAAAAGAAGGTCACGACGGTGACGATCAACGTGGTGACGAAGGAGACGTACAGACTGTGCCACAGTGCATTCAGCGTGTAGGAGGTGGTGAAGTAACGATGGAAATTTTCGAGTGTCAGGTTAGAAAATGCGAGCTCGCCGTGTTCGAAAAATGCAAGCTTGAGAATCGAAAAAATCGGAAAGAGCATGAAGAAGAACAGCAGGGCGGAGATACATATGGTAACCGCGGGAACAATAAATTTGTCCATCTCCATCCTGGTCGATGAAACCTCGTAATTCTCGACCACTGCCGCCTGGTGGTGTTGTGAACCCATGAGCTGATTTCAACCTTTCCTGTTCTGTTCGGTCCCGGTCATACCAATTTCGAAAACATTTCGGTATATGCGTAAAAAGCCTCGGGAGGAAAATGAAGCTTCAAACTGTCTCCCCGGGAAAGCTCCATCTTTTCGAAATCCTTTTCGGGTATGTCGATAAACATCTCTTCGTCTTCCATCAAGAAAGTTATCCGGACGACCGCACCGAGGAAATTGATGACCTCCGCCCTGGTTTCAACAATGTTTTCAGGACTACATTGTTCAATGTCGACTTTGGGGCCTACCACTTCAATGCTCTCGGGACGGATTGCAAGGTATATTCTGTCTCCGTCGGCGCCTACTCCGTTTGCACCGGTCACCGAAAACTCCCTGTCGCCGCACTGTATGCAGGATCCCTTTTTCAACCCGCTGATAAAATTGGATGTTCCGACGAATTCGGCGATAAAGCTGGTTTTCGGCTTTTTGTAGATTTCAAAAGGACTTCCGATCTGCCGGAACCGGCCCTCGCGCATTATCACCACCCTGTCGGCCAGCGCAAGCGCCTCTTCCTGGTCATGCGTCACATAAATCAGAGTGACTCCCAGGTCCTGTTGCAGCCGCTTTATAACAGTCCTCAAACGCACCCTTATTTTTGCATCCAGCGCGCTTAACGGTTCGTCCAGCAGAAGCACATTCGGCTTTATGGCTATGGCACGGCCGAGTGCGACGCGCTGCTGCTGCCCTCCGCTCAATTGGGCGGGGTAGTGATTCTGCCATCCGGTCAGGCCTATCAACGTAAGCATTTCATCGACTCGTTCGTCGATCAGGTGCTGGGGCATATTACGCATTTTAAGGCCGAAGGCGATGTTCTGCTTGACGGTCATATTCGGAAAAAGCGCGTAGGATTGAAAGACGATGCCGAAGTCCCGTTTTTGAGGGGGAAGATGATTAATGACCTTCCCGTCGTAGGTAATGTCACCGGAAGTAAGATTTTCGAAGCCGGTGATCAACCTCAAAAGCGTGGTTTTTCCGCATCCGCTGGGCCCCAGAAAACAGATGAATTCGCCCGGCTCTATATCCAAACTCACCCCGTCGACGGCGACGAGAGAACCGAAGCTTTTGGATACTTTATCCAATTTTAGAGATTTAGACATTATCCTGAATACTCCTGACCGTATATAGGACTATTACTATAGTTGTGTAAACAAGTCGGCTCAAAAAAATTTTTTCCTGGTACATTATCCTGCAGGGTGACCGGGACGCTTTTGCGCCCCGGCCGGACCTGTTTATTCGAAAACCGTTTTCTGCCAGATGTCGAGGATTTCTTCACGATGTTTGGACTGCCACGGAAAATCCATTGGAGCGAGGTTCACGTTATCGAGGGACGGGAGATCGGCAGGCCCGGAAATCCCGGGATAGGTCACGCCGAGTTTAAACTTCGCATACTGTTCC
>DSCZ01000394.1 GCA_011048855.1 Desulfobacteraceae bacterium
AAAACCCGAATTGTATGTCTAGCCCCTTTTTGCGAAAAAATATTTTTTCACTCCAACCGAAATCCTTGATAGACTTCAATCTGCGATAACGTGCTTCAGAGCTGAAGGGATCACCAGCGGCTACGTGCCCTTGGGCGCAGTGGGCTGCACCGACCGGGTGATGGAACCTATCGAAATCTTCAACCACCTGCACACTTACGGCAATCACCCGGTGCCGTGTGCGGTGGGCATCCGAAACCTGGAGATCATCCAGGAGGAAAAACTCGTCCAGAGAAGTGCGGCCATCGGAGATTATTTCCTGGATGGGCTTCGCACCCTCGCGCACCACCCCTCTGTGGGGGAGGTGCGGGGGACCGGCCTGTGGCTGGCCATCGATTTCACAACCGACAAGAAGACCCGTGCACCGTACCCGCCGGCCAATCTGCTCAGCATGGTGGCCCGGGCGAAGCAAAAGGGCATGATCATCAAGATGATGGGAATGGCCCTGGAATTCGCCCCACCGCTGATCATCGAAAAGCAAGACATCGATATGGCCTTAAAGATACTCGATGAATGCATCTCGGAAGAAGAGTCGGCCATGGGGCTGATGTAACCGGACAGTTCGACGTGGTTTTATTCATTACGCAAATGCCACCGTCATTTTTCGTTGAAACACTGTTTTGGGCAAGAGTGATCACGTCTCAATTTTCAGAATCCCGAACCAGCGAGCCGGTCAAGCAGTGGATGGTACCTGTGGCTCTGGGCATGACCAGGCTTGCGCATTCCACCTCCACTACTGTGACCCCGATGCTCTCCAGCCATTTTCTGGCCTTATCGCGGCCGGCGGGCACAAGCACCTTCATAGGCTCGATCAGCACGCCGGTTTCCGGGCCCCAGGTCAATCCGCCGTCGTCGGTGTAGCAAAGCTCGGGCGGAGGCGGTATGAACTGCCAGTTCATTTCGGCCTTCATCCAATCCACCAGGTAGGGATCGAGCCACTTGGGATCCTGAATCGATGTATGCTTATCGATCATCATGTAATGTGTCAGGCCCAGATAACCTCCGTATCCCGGGCAAATGCGGATGTCCACATCCGGGTCCTGCCATTTGACGATCTGGGCGAATTGCTGGTGGCCTAACTCGTTGGCGCGCATTACCTCGGGCCGACAGGTGTTGCCCCTCGCATAATGAACCCCGATAACCAAATGCTTTTCATCGAGCCACCCAACAGTGCCGCCCTCGATCATCCCGCATCCGCTGATCATACCGACCACGGGGCATCCGATTCGGGCAAGTGTCTTGAATGTGGGTACTTCTTCCCCGCGTCTAAGATGATCGTACATCCGGAAAACAACTTGACCGTAGACTGCGGGGTGACAGACATCATCGCAATAGATCGCTTTCACTTGATAAGGAGGTTCGTTCGGGTCTGGTTCACGGATGACCACTTCGACCCCCTGATCTTCATACGCTTTGACCAGGTTTTCGTGGTCCCGGATCATCTCGTTCAGGTTCGGCATTTCCGCTTGGCGCCAGGCCCCGAAATGACTGGCATGAGGTGGCCATGGGGTGGGGCGGCCGACAGTCAAGAACTCGTTTCCAGGTCGATGAAGCAATACTACTCGGAGTTTACCGGCGGGGTTGTTGGCTTTCCATTTCCGGTCCCACCATTTTTCCATTTCATCTTCAAAATCAGAGACGACTTGAGGGTGGTACTTCCGAAGCATTTCTCCATAGGAATCACCCGTGTTTTCTCGATAGTATTCCTCCACCGTCTTTTCCATTTTCTCCATGAGGCACCTCCTTATCCAGGGCAAGAGGGCTGGTCGAAACGCCATCATCGGAACAGCATTGTCGGCAGCCAGAGTATGATTTGAGGGAACAGCATCAGCAGGATCAGCCCCACCAACTGTAGAATCACAAAGGGAATCACCGACATGTAAATATCTCCCATAGTTACGTCCTTAGGGACCACCGCCTTCATGTAAAAAAGGTTCACTCCGTAGGGCGGCGTGAGAAACGCCATCTGCATGTTGACGATGTAAAGGATGGCGAACCAGACCGGATCAAAGCCCAGGCCGGTGATAATCGGAATGTAGATGGGCATACACATGAACAGTATAGCAATATCGTCCATGAACATCCCGAAAAAGAAAAAAGACAGCTGCATCACGATCAGGATGAACCATGGATTGACATCGAGACCGACCATATATGACTTGATCATCGCCGTGGCGCCCAAACCTGTATAAACCTTGCTGAAAACCACAGCTCCGATTATGATCCACGCGGTAAAACCGGAAAGTTCCAGCGTCGGCAGGGTGGCTTTCTTGATCAGGTCCCATGTGAGTTTTCGCCGGAGAGCGGCGCAGATCAAAGCCCCTACGGCACCGACTCCGGCGGCTTCGGTAGGGGAGGTGATTCCGCTGAAGATGCATCCCATCACAAAGAAAATCAGAAGCGCCGGCAGCAGCAGCACTCGAATGGCGGCGATTTTCTGGTTGAATGTGCCGCGTTCCGCAACAGGCAAGGCCGGCCCCATGTGGGGCTGGATCTGGCAACGAACGCCAATATAAGCAATATACATGCCTGCCAGCATTAACCCCGGGAGAACCCCGCCGGCAAAAAGCTGGCCGACGGAAACACCGGAGAGAAAGCCGTACATAATCATCATCATACTGGGCGGTATCAGAAAGCCCAGCGCGCCGCCGGCTTGGATCAAGCCCACAGCGATATGTTTGTCGTAGTTCCTGTTGAGCATGGCAGGAAGAGCTATGACGCCCATGGACAGGGTCGCTGCACCGCTGATGCCCACCATCGCAGCGATGACGGCACAGATGGCCACTGTTCCCATGCCCAGTGCGCCTTTGACGCCGCCGGCCCAAAGCAATACGGCATCAAAAAGATCTTTGGCGATATCGGATTCATGCAGAACATAGCCCATAAAGATGAACAACGGGACCGCGATCAGCACCCAGTTCCGCATCACCTCCATGGCGGAAAAATAGAGCAGCTCGAGGGAACTGGGCCCCCAGAGGAGCAATCCGGCCATCACGCCCACCCCGCCAAGGCTGAAAGCTATGGGCAGGCCGGTAGCCATCAGCGCGAGCATGCTGATGAACATGACAGCGGTAAGGATCAGCGGATCCATCACAATTCCTTGCCGGTGATGGCCAGGGTCGCGTTCCGGGTAAAATCAGCCAGGCCTTGGAGCATCATGAGGAATATCGCAAGAGGCAGCGTCATTTTCCAGTGATAGACCGGCGGGCCCCAGACCGTATGGGAATGCTCCATGACTCGAACCGCTTCGATGCCGTAAACCGATGATTTCCAGAAAATCACACCCAGAAAAAGCAGAACCAATGGAAAGGTAAAGGCATCGATGACCGCCCTGGTTCGTTTGGACCAGTGGTTGTAAAACACATCCATACGAACATGACCACCCCGATACCAAGTCCATGCTCCGGCCCCCAGTATGTAGGTTCCGAATATCATCGTCGCCAGCTCAAGCCCCCAGATGGTGGGGCTGTTGAAAAGATAACGTGCCACGACCTCGTATACGATTACACCGGACATGACCAAAATGAGCCCCGCCAGAATTCGCCCGGACCATACGCTCAGGGAATCTATTTTCCGGACCACCAAAGACAATTTTCGTCTCATCGCGTTCTCCTTGAGCGACAGCGGCCCCGCACCATGCGGAGGCTGGTCCGGGGGCCGCATTGGGAAGGATTACTTCAAGCGCCCTACAGAGCGAAGCAAGGCTTTGACTTTGTCAACCATCTGGGCTGCCAGCGGTGATGCTTTGGCTTCAGCTTCCCAAATTTCCTGAGCTGCTTCGGTCAGTTTGGCGACGTCATCGGCGCCGAACGCGGTGATTTTTCCTTTGTAAACGGTGTCCTGAGCTTTGAATTCCTCTCCCATGGCCCACGTGTAGTATTCCCAGCGAGCTTTGTATGCGGCAGCCTTGATCACCTCTTTCAGATCTTCCGGCAGACGTTCCCAGAGCTTCTTGTTGATGAAGATCGCGTCAGTAATGGGGTTGAGAATGTAAGTCGAGCAATAGTAGGGAGCTACTTCCTGAAAACTCATCTCGGCGTATTCAGCTGCTCCACCGTAAAGAACGCCGTCGATCTGTCCGGTGGACAGGGCTAAATACATTTCTTCGGGCTTCATGTATACGGTGGTGACTCCCAGTTTTTTGAACATTTTGGCCGGTCCGGAAGTGGCGCGGAGTTTCATTTTCTGTAGATCGGCTAATCCACTGACGGGGCTTTTGGTCGTAATGGCGTACGGGGCAGCCCAGATAGGACCCAGGTAGTGAACGCCGGCCCCGTCGTAAGCTTGGGAAACCATTTCACCGAAACCCATATTTTCCCAAAGGACTTCGGCTTCCACCGCATTGGCCCACGTCATCGGCATCCCCGCTTCGATCCCTGCGGTTTTCATCTCCTCGTAATGGTAAGGAGATCCCATGGCCATCTGAAGCGTACCGGCCCTGACCGCTTTCAACACGTCGCTCGATGAAACCAGTTCGCCACCGGCGAAAACGGTCACTTTGATTCTGCCCGCGCTCATGGTCTCGATGTTCTTAGCCATGTTCCTGAAGCTCTCTGCCATGTTCGGT
The DNA here is from genome assembly GCA_011048855.1 of Desulfobacteraceae bacterium. The sequence goes on from DSCZ01000394.1 coordinate 4,607, forward strand.
GAAATGTAGGTGGAAAATTTGATGTCAAATTCGGCTTTGCCCCAAGAGGTACCCGTGCCGAGTATCAGCAGCATCATTACGGAAAGCGAAAAAACGATTGTTTTTTTCATGATTATCTCCTTTTTTGATTTAGCTTGTATTGTTTATCCATTTGTTTTGCCAATACTTGCCGATATATTCGACGACCTCTCCTTTCCAGCCCGGTGTAGGGTATCGGCGCATATTGAATCAAACAAGCCAACGCCTGTCAAACCGGGTCCCGCTTGAGGATGAATGTTGAGCAGCGAGGGCCTCCCCCTCCTCTGAGAAATATATCGTAATGCGGTTCCAGAACGTCGAAACCGGCAGCCCTTAACTTCCGGTTGGTGTTGATATTTTCAGCCGGGGATACGATGGTTTCCCCATCGATTGAAACCACGTTGCACATAAGGTCCCTGGATTCGTCATCCGGCACCTCGATAATATCAATATTCTTATCTTTGAGAAGCCGCAAAAACGAGTCGGGCAGGCCGACGGGGTTGGCCACACATGTGCGGGCGTTCAAGCGTACATACAGGATATCGAGGTGGCAGTATTCAGCCGCGAACGGGACAGTGATCAGTTGAAAGCCGGCGCGCTTAAACCAGGCCTCTGCTTCTTGACAACCGGCTGTGTCCGAGCGGCCGCCAACACCGACGGCGACGGTTTCCTCATCGATATAGTGAATATCCCCTCCTTCCAGGATTCCATCCTTGACCCGGCCCAAAATCGGAATGCCCAGTTTGCCAAAGAACCCTTCCATGTGGTCGGTTTCGGATTTGCGCAAAGGATATCGGAAGTTACCCAGAATGATCCCCTCCGGCGTACATTTGCCGAAATCCCGCGTGTAGACTTGATAATTGAAGCCTTCAACGGGTGGAACTTCGATTACTTCCACCTTTTTGGATTCGAAGGCCTGCCGGAGCTCCTTGTGCTGTGCCATGGCTTCAGCCCGGGTAAAGCTGTGACCAAGCGCCAGGTATTTCTTGGCTGTTTCGTTGACAGGCTCCCATCGGAAATAAAAAGGACGGCAAACGAGCAACTTCCTGATCCGGCCGTATTCGCTTGTAACACCATACTCTGTTATGCTCATTGTTGTTTCCTTTCTAAGAAAAAGATATATATGGGCAACAATTGTTTATATATGAAATAAATTGGCTGTATAATACAGGCTTTAACCTGTGGACGACACTAATACCCCAAATATGCTCTTTGGACATGAGGATTGCCCGCAAGAGTTTCTCCGGTGTCTTCAAGGCTTATACGGCCGTTTTCCAGGATATATCCCCGCGTGGCCACCTGCAGGGCCCACTTGGCGTTTTGCTCCACCAGCAGTATAGTGAGGTTCTTTTCATCATAGATTTGCTTTACGGTCTGGAAGATGACATTCCGGATGACCGGAGCCAAACCAAGGCTTGGTTCGTCGAGCATCAGCAGTTTTGGGGAGGCGAGGAGACCCCGGGAAATGGCCAGCATCTGAGCTTCACCCCCCGACAGGGTCCCGGCGGTTTGCGAGATGCGCTCTTTGAGGCGTGGAAACAAATCGAAAACGAACACCAGGTCCTTTGCGACGGCCGCGTCGTCTGAGCGGCAGAAGGCGCCCATTCGAAGGTTTTCTTCCACAGTCAAATCCGGAAATACGGCCCGCCCTTCCGGCACTTGAACGATACCCCTCTGAACGATCTTGTGGGGAGGGAGCTGTTGTATTTCTTCATCGTTAAAAAATATTTTGCCTTTGGCGGACGGTTTAGTTCCGGAGATACATTTCAGCAAGGTCGATTTCCCGGAACCGTTGGATCCGAGAAGTGCCACCATTTCCTGAGTCTGGAGATGGATAGAAACATCCGACAGTGCGACGGCTTTCCCGTAGGTCACCGTCAGGTTCTCAATTCTCAGCATGGCTGTCATCTCCCAGGTAAGCTTCCACGACATTCGGGTCCGTATACACGGCTTCCGGCTCTCCGTCGGCGATTTTCTCCCCATAGTGAAGGACGATCAACCGATCGGAAATGTCCATGATGACTTTCATCACGTGTTCTATAATCAGAATGGTTATCCCTTGTCTGTTGATCTCACGGATCAATGCGATCTGATCCACCAGCTCCGCCGGGTTTAAACCGGAACTCGGCTCATCGAGCAGCAGCAGACCGGGTCGTGTGGCAAGGGCGCGCGCGATCTCCAAACGCTTGCTCAAAGCGTAGGGGAGGTTTTTCGCCAACTCGTCACGGTAACGAGCGATTCCGACAAAGTCGAGAAGTTTTTCTGCCTCGGCCCTGCTTTCCGGGTTTTCCCCCGTTTGGTACATTCCTCTGAAGACCGATGAAACTGCAAGTTTCCAAGGCCCATGTCTTCTCCGATCCACCAGAGCGGCCATGACATTATCGAGGACCGTCAGCTTGGCAAAGACCCGCACGATTTGAAATGTACGGGCGATGCCCATGTTGTTTATGCTATGGGCTTTCAGCCCGGTGATATCTTTTCCATGAAAAAAAATCCGCCCCCCGGTGGGCGCCGCCGCCCCCGAAATCATGTTGATAAGCGTCGTCTTGCCGGCGCCGTTAGGGCCGATGAGGCCCATGATGATGTTTTCTTCCATTGCGAAAGAAACATTGTCAACAGCACACAACCCACCGAAATGCTTGCTTAAATTTTCGGTTTTGAGAATTTCAGTCATGATCCGCTCCGCCGTCTGAAGCCCGGCCGAAGCCGAGAAATCTATCCTTCAGTGATTTGATCACACCGACCAGCCCCTCACGCATGAACATAATGGTGAATATCAAGAGCATACCATAGAGGACAAGGCGGATGTCGACTTTGAAAAAACCTTCCAGAACACGCAGCCATTCAGAAAGAAAGGTGAGAGCCACGGCGCCGAGAATCGGGCCCCCGATCGAACCCAGCCCACCGATCATTGTCATCGTCAGCGCATCGAAGGTCACATGCAGCGACATGGTATGGGGACAGACAAGTCGGGAGAAGTGCGCGAAAAGACCTCCGGCGAAACCAGCAAAAAACGCGCTGATGGTAAATGCCGCCAGCTTGTATTTGGCTGTGTTGATACCGATGCTTTGAGCGCCGTGCTCGTCGTCGCGAAGCGCCTGCAGGCTGATTCCGAATTCGGATTGGACCAGTCGCCGGATGATGAAGAGGGTCAGCAGGGCGGCCACCAGAACCACGTAATAATAGTCCCTCTCGAAATAGAATTTCATCGTCCAGTTTCCAATGCTGATCGGGGTCAGCAGTGGTATGCCGGAAAGGCCCAGAGAGCCGCGGGTCAGTTCGACCCAGTTGGTGGCCACAAGCCGAAGAATCTCGGCAAAACCGATGGTGGTGATGGCAAGGTAGGGCCCGGAGAGGCGAAGGGATGGAAATCCCAGCAGGAGGCCGAAAAAGGCCGCGACGCATCCCCCTCCCAGCAATCCCAGCCAGGGGGAAATGCCGAAATTCATTGCCGTCAGCGCGCTGGTATACGCACCGATGCCGAAGAAAGCCGCATGGCCCAGATTGAGTTGTCCGGTATAACCGGCCAGCAGGTTCCAGCTCATAGTCATGATCGTGTAAATACCCGCCATGACCAAAATATGCAAAATGTACCGCGCTTCAATCACCTGGGGCACAAAGAATAGCGCTGCGACAAATAGGCCGGCACACAATCGTATGACTCGTCGATGGCTCATGTTCCCTCCTTGGCCCCGAAAAGCCCGCTGGGCCGGACGAGAAGCACCAGGATGATAATGAAAAAACCAATAGCGTGCTGGTATTGCATCGAAATGTAATTTCCGCCGAGTGATTCGGCTACGCCCAGGATAAATCCACCGAAAATTGCGCCTCTGATGTTGCCCATTCCTCCAAGAATCGTGACGATGAATGCTTTGAGAGTGGGCATGGCCCCCATGATGGGATGCACGGCGAAAGTGGTTCCGAACAGAACGCCGCCGATTCCGGCCAATGCCGCTCCCACGGCAAAGGTCAGCCGATAGACCAGGTTGATGTCGATCCCCATCAGCTGCGCGGCGAACGAATTCTGGCTGGCCGCCCGAATCGCGATTCCGAACTTGCTGCGGTTCAGAAAGATCTGCAGCACGGCGATGGTGACGCAGGAAAACCCCAGACAGAACAACCTGAGCACGCTGGTGGACAATCCGCCCAAATTGACGGTTGCACCCTTAAAAGGGTCTGAAATGATGCGAGGTGTCGCACCGAAGAAAAGCTGTGCCAGGTTTTCCAGAAGAATGAACAGCCCGATGGAGACCATTATAACATCGATATCAGTCCACCTGCCGATGACAGGGCGGAAAACCAGACGTTCGGTAACAACGCCCAACACACCCACCACGGCTGCCGCTGCCAGAATGGAGCCCACCCACCCGAACCAGCCGGGCACCCAGGCAACAAAGAAAACCGCCGTGTATGCGCCCACCATCGAATAGTCCCCGTGGGCAAAGTTGGCGATTTTCATGACCCCGAAGATCATCGTCAGGCCTATGGCGATAAGACTGTAGATGCTGCCGATGATCAATCCGTTGAGTGTCTGCTGCAAGAACAGCGATTCCATATCAGACCCTTTCGATGCCCTTCTTCCCTTGGCGGGGCTCACAGGGCCTCATCCCTGCGAACCGACCGCTTCAGGAGATGATTTCAGGTTTCAGTCGCGACTACTTGCACCGGCGTTCAGCCCAGGGTTTGGGTACCTGGTATTCTGACGCCGCTCGCTCGGGGGGAAAGATAATCTGGGTGTCCGGTTTGCAATTTTCATCCAGTTGCACTTGAACTGGAGACGGGAAAACAGTAAAAACTTGTCCTGTTTCGTCAAATTGAATTAAACCTTGAGAAAGACGAATATCTGTCACTTTTAGCGCGTCTCGTATCTTTTTCCTGTCAGCCACCAGGTTTCCGGTCGGTTCGCCTGCCCGCTTTATGGCGTCTACTATCACCATCAGGTTATCATATCCCTGGCTGGAAAATATCCCGGGTCGGCTTTCCGGAAACTTGGCTTTATATGCGTTGACAAACGCAGCCGTGATCGGGTCTTTCATGGCTTTCGTAGGCTCCAGGGACGAGCCCATGGCATATTCGCTGACCGGCCCCGTCATCTCGAAGAACGCCTCGGTAAATTGCCCCCCCACTCCGATCCACTGGGAGACAAAATTGAGTTCTTTGGCCTGTCTTTGAATCAAGGCCGCTTCAGTTGTGGAGGCAATGCTGAAAACCACATCGGGTTTGAGGTCTTTGAGTTTGGAAATCGGGGCGGTGAAATCGCTGCTGCCTATCTCAAAGTAAAAACTGCCGAGAACTTTGGCTCCAAGCTTCTTGCACTGGGCTTCCCAGATTTTCTGTCCATCCCGCCCGTAGTCCGAGTTTTCCATAAAAAAGGCTACGGTCTTGGGGCGCTTGATTTTCTCGAGCCACTCGTTGACCCCTTCAAGAAACTGCGGGCTGTTGGGGCTGGTTCTGAAAACGAAATCGTACCCTCGGGCGGTGATCGTCGGGCTGATGGCGATGGCAACCACGTTGGGGCAGCCTTCATAATGGCAGAATTCACTGGTTGCAATGTTCACGCTGGAAGCATAGCCGCCCCCCACCACCAGGACATTGTCCCTGGTGACAAGTTTCTTGACAGCGGCGAGTCCTTTGTCCGGTTTGGCTTCCGTGTCGCCGAAGACCAACTCCACCTGTCGACCGAACAGCCCGCCTTTGCTGTTGACCCCATCCAGCGCCAGCTCCATGCCTTTCCTCATTTCAGATGCGTTGAAAGCAAGAGAGCCGGTGAAGGGTCCCAGTATCCCGATCTTGATCGGCTCGGAAGCACTGACCGGCACGGCGCTGATCGAAAACCCAGCCAAAAAAATTGCATGAAAAACAAAAATAAAAAATTTTTTCATAACATTCCCTCCCCAATTTAATAATTTAAATGAAGCGGCATCCCATCGGGCGCCGCCAGGAAATGCGGTCCTCACTCCAATCCCCCGCACCACCTCAAGAGGAAAAGAGCATAAACTTTGGCGGTATGAATGATGCTGTCTATATTGACACATTCGTCGATGGCATGAATTCCATGGGCAACGGGGCCGAAACAAGTGGCCTCTCCATTGCCGTAGTGAACGAACGCCCTCAGATCGGTCGTGGCGGTCGAGGCGAAAGGCTTCGCAGCTTTTCCGGAAATGTCCCGCTCACAGCCGTCGAGAACTTGGAACAGGGGCAGGTCTCTATATACACAATGGCCTTCGGATCTGAAACCATAAAAATCGACAGCGGGCGGATTTTCCGAGAGCCATGGATCCGAGGATGCGGCTTTGGATAGAGCCCGCGTCAACATTTCACGGATTTCCCGAAAGGAAGTGCCGGGGAGAAACCCGATCCTTCCGTGGAATTCTGCAAAGGCCGGGACCGTCGAAGGCCAATCGCCGCCTTTAATGATCCCTATGTTGAGGTTGGCCGGATGAGGGACCCCGGAAAATCCGGGATGTTGACGATCGTTGAGGGTTTTCTCGACTTCCCGCAATGAATTGATCAAGGTGAAACATTTCTCGATGGCGTTTACACCTTTCCCGGTATCCAGAACGTGTGACGGCGTTCCGCCGACCGTGACCTTGAACCAGGCGACACCCACCTGTGCGGTCAGGATGGTCGGGCCGAAAGGCTCCGGGATGAGCACCCCATCGGCATCAAAGCCGGCGGCCACACATGCAAGGGCGCCGTTGCCGGTACATTCCTCTTCGATTACAGTTTCAATGTATACCGGAGCTTTCAGTCCGAGTCCGGCCTCTTCCACGGCTTTAGCCGCATAGGTCATGGCGGCGACCCCCGCCTTCATGTCTCCGGCCCCCCGCCCATATAGCCAGCCGTCGCGGATATAAGGTTCGAACGGGTTTCTTTCCCATTTATCAACTGGTTCCGGGCTGACCACGTCAAGATGTCCATTGAACAGGGCGCTCTTTCCCCCTACGCCGTCGGCCGGCCGGGTCGCCACTAAATTGTAGCGGTTTTCATAGCTCCAGGGGACCGGAGCGAAGCCGGGGTGTTCAGAGAGAGTGTTAGCATCGATCGCTACCTGTCGCACCTGAAAACCGAGACGGGAAAACTCGGATTCCATGACTCCCAGGGCGCCTTGTTCGTTGCCGAGCGTGCTCGGCTGAGAAACAAGGCGACAGGTAAGATCGAGGATATCGGGTCTTAGATGTTCCACGGTTTCAAGCAGTTTGAGTTGAGTGGATTCCATTTCAGGATTCATTGTTCGAAGCCCCCCTGTCGGGCCGAAGGTTTTGCCGGTATTCATGATGAAAAGTATCAACAAATCGAACCGGTCATCCGGCGACTATCCGGGTGCCGGCTTTTCCCGAGACTGCTTCCATGGTTTTCTCCGGTAACGTTATAATAACATCATTACCCGTGGCTTCCGTAAATTCGATCGCCGCCGAAATCTTAGGACCCATGCTGCCCGGTGGAAACTCCCCGGCTTCATGATGTCTCCGCGCTTCGGAGACGGTCATCCGGTCCAACCACCTTTGTCCGAGTTGTTTGAACCGCACGGCCACCTTTTCGGTCCCGGTGGTGATGATCATCAGATCGGCATCGATCTCCCTGGCCAGTAGGCTGCTGGCGAAATCCTTGTCGATCACCGCTTCGATACCATGGAGAACCCCGTCTTTTTCCATGACCGGGACGCCTCCTCCTCCGCAGCAGATGATAACATGACCCGAGCCCAGCGCCATAAGTATTTCGGCGTCTTCCAGAATTGCTATGGGCCTCGGGGAAGGAACCATCCGCCGCCAACCTCGGCCGGCATCCTCCTTCGCAACCCAGCCCTGTTCTATCATCGGCGCGATTTTCTCTCTGGTGAAAAAAGGGCCGATCGGCTTTGTGGGGTTCTCAAAGGCCGGATCCCCTGCATCGACTAAGGCCTGGGTGACGATCGTAAATGCCCTCCTGTCCGTGATGCCGCGGTTGCGGAATGCATTGATGATTTCCCGCTGAAGAACGTAGCCCATCCCTCCCTGGGTATGGGCTCCGCAGATGTCCAGGGGGATGGGGTACAGAAAATCTCTCGCGGCCTCCGAACGCCTGAGGATGTTTCCTACCTGGGGCCCGTTTCCATGTGTGACGATCAGTTCATGACCGGCCTGCACCAGATCCGCAATTTGCGCGGCGGTATTGCGGCTGTTGCGGACCTGGTCGGGGATATCCCCTTTTTCTCCCTCTCTCGAAATGGCGTTTCCGCCAAGAGCCAAAACGATTCTCATATGC